>CAZYGO010000319.1:0-5639 GCA_964647455.1 uncultured Rhizobium sp. | reverse complement strand
CGAGCTTGGCGAAATCGCTCTCTGCCTCGTGAAACCGCTCGCTGGCATGCAGCAGCGCCTTGGACGGGATGCAGCCGATGTTCAGGCAGGTGCCGCCGAAGGTGCCGCGCTTGTCGATGCAGGCGGCAGAAAGGCCCAGCTGGCCGGCCCGGATGGCGGCATTGTAGCCGCCGGGGCCGCCGCCGATCACGATCACGTCAAAACTGTCCGCCATTGCCCGTCCTTAAAGCCCTGCTTCGCGCCTGAGATATAAAGGCTGGACGTAAAGGAAAAAACCGGCTTCCCCCGAAAAAGCAGGGGACCGCCTATGCGTTTGTGGGCGAGGCGGCGGTTTCGGGGCGGCGGTCGGGATCGGGGAAGATCAGCTCCACCACCGTCCCCTCTCCCGCCAGGGAGCGCACCTGGGCGACGCCGCCCAGCTGCAGGCCGAAGGTCTTGATCAGGCGCGAGCCGACGCTCTTCGAGGCCTCGCCATCGACGAAACCGATGCCGTTGTCGGCGATGGCCAGGCGCAGGCGGCCATCGCCCAGGTCGGTCATCGTCACCCGGATGACGCCGTCCGTCCCGCGCGGGAAGGCGTGCTTGAAGATGTTGGTCAGGGCCTCGACGGTGAACAGCGCCACCGCCACCGCGACGCTGCCGGTCACCACCTTGGAGGGGACGTCCACCTCGACGCGCACATTCTCCGCCCCGATGCCTTCGCCGATCTGGCGGCACAGCTCCTCCAGCAGCTGGCGCAGATCCAGGGTGCTCTGGTTCTCCAGCTCGTTGAGGATGCGGTGGACCAGCGCCAGGGCGTTGATGCGGGTCTGGGCCTGCATCAGGGCGTCCTTGGCGGTGGGATCCCGCACCTGGCCGGCCTGGATGGAAAGCAGGCTCATCACGATCTGCAGATTGTTCTTCACCCGGTGGTGGATTTCCTTGATCAGGGTGGTCTTCATCTCCACCGATTCATGCAGGCGGCGGTCGCGGCTTTCGATGCCTTCGGCCATCTCGCTGAAGGCCTCGCCCAGCATGCGGAATTCGGCGGGCGCCTCGGCCAGGTCGGGGCGCAGCGCGTAATGGCCGCTGCGATAGGCGGCGGCGAAGCGGCGCAGATAGAAGATCCATTGCGCCACCTGGCGGTCGGTGAACCACCAGATCGCCAGCCAGGCCAGCGCAATGGAAAGGATCGGGATGAAGAAATCCAGCCCGACATGCAGGTAGGTCTGGCCGAACAGGCGGTTGGCCTCCATCGCATAGGCCAGGAAGATGGCGTTGCCGCTGAGCGAGGCGGTGGCGTAGTGCCAGGAAACATCGCCGCCATCCATGACGTCGCGGGAGACGCCGTCGGAAAAGCCATTCTGTTTTTCGGCGGCGGCGATGGCGCGGGCCACCCCCATGTCGTTGGCGGCCAGCACCTTGCCTTCGCGGTCATAGACCGCCACCACCGCGCCCTTGGGCAGGCTGGCGGCGCGCAGCATGTAGTCGATCCAGTGGACGTCCAGGGCGATGCCGACCGTGCCGTCGAAGCTGCCATCGGCCTTGCGCAGCGGCAAAAGGCCGCCGATCACGTTCTGCCCCGTGGCGCGGCTTTTCATCTCGCCCGAGACGATCAGGCTGTTGCTGCTGCGTGCCCGCTGGAAGATCTCGAGGTCGGAGATGCTGAGGCCCTTGGCCAGCGGCATGGCCGAACAGGCCACCTTTCCCTCGGCGTTGACGCGGCTGAGATTGGAGAAATAGCGCACCCCCACCAGCGTGTCCGCCAGGATGGCGTCGCAGTCGCGGTCCATGTTGCGCACATCGGGCAGGCTGGAGACGGCGCGCAGGATCTGCTCGGCCGAGGCGATCAGGTTCTCGTCGCCCGCCGCGGTCGCCCGCGCCGACTGGATCAGCCGCTCGCGCACCGCCACGACGTCGAGGCGGGCGCGGGCGATGCCCTGGAAGATGCTGACCATGGCGATGGGCAGCAGGGCGATGGTAATGACCAGCTGAAGGCGGCGTCGAAGGGACCAGCCCTGCTCGGGCGCGCTAGCGCTTCTTGGACGGCTCGCCCGGGCTGAGCTTGTCAAGCTGCGCCATGATTTCACGAGCGGCGTCTCCTTCGGCGGGGCGCGCGGTGTCATCCAGCCTGTCGTCGCCGTCCAGAATGTCTATCAAGGTTTTGCGGGCGCGCGCCACCCGGCTTTTCACCGTGCCGACCGCGCATTTGCAGATCGCGGCGGCGTCCTCATACGAAAAGCCGCCGGCGCCGACCAGGATCAGCGCCTCGCGCTGTTCGTCGGAGAGATGCTTGAGGGCGCGGACCGTGTCCGACAGTTCGGCAGAATAGACCTGGTCGTCGGCGCCGCCGGGAATGCGTTCGGCCGATTCCTGGTCCCCGGGCGCCTGGCGCCAGGCGCGGCGGCGGTCGGAATAGAACTGGTTGCGCAGGATGGTGAACAGCCAGGCCTTGAGATTGGTGCCGGGGATGAAGGAGCTGCGGCTTTGCCACGCCTTCACCAGCGTTTCCTGGGCCAGATCGTCGGCGGCTTCGGGGTTGCCGGTCAGCGAGCGGGCGAAAGCGCGCAGGAACGGCACCAGCGAAAGAAGTTCGGACTTGAAGTCCGGATTTTCGGGCTTCCCGGTCTGAGGGGCAGGGCTGGAAGCGGGCATCACGACTTCTTCCCCGTTTCCGCCGCCAGGTCGATCTTCTGCAGCAGGTCCAGGAAGTCCTCCGGGACCGGCTCCTGGGCCACATCGTCATACATGCGCCTGAGCTCGCGCCCGATCGCGCGCTGGCGCGCCCGGATGGCACGCGCCTTCTCGTTAGGCCTTTCCTCGTCCGACACGGTTGAATCCCATTGCTGTGTCATGTCCGGCAAGTTGTCCCTGGCGCGGCCCCGACGGCCCGCAGCGGTTGATCCTCGTTCCGCCCCATTTGCCTGCCCGAAGGTTCCAACGTCCGCCCCTCAGGAAGGTTCCGCCGGACCGGGAACTTTTTAGGCTGGCGCCAGTTCCCTTGCTGAGCTTTTCTTTGGGATGAAGGAGCCTTTCCGCATGAGCATGTCGCAGACCCTGGCGCCGCACCTTCCGTATTTGCGCAGGTATGCCAGGGCCTTAACCGGTTCCCAGGCCAGCGGCGACGCCCATGTCCGGGCTGCCCTGACCGCCCTTCTGGCCGGCGACCAGAGCCTGATGGAGGGGGTACCCCCCCGGGTCGGGCTGTACCGCCTCTTCCATGCCATCTGGCAATCGGGGGCCGAGCACTATGACGCGCAGGCCCAGCCGGCCGCCGGCGCCGGCAAAAGCCCGGAAAACCGCCTTCATGCCCTTTCCGCCTCCAAGCGGGCGGCCCTGCTGCTGACAGCGGTGGAGGCCTTCAGCCTGGAGGAAGCCGCCTTCATCCTGGACGAGACCCCGGAAGAGGTGGAAGCTGCCATCCTGTCGGCACAGAAGACCATCGACAGCCAGCTTGCCAGCAAGGTCCTGATCATCGAGGACGAGCCCATCATCGCGCTCGACCTGGAAAACCTGGTCAGCGAGCTGGGCCACAAGGTGGTGGCGATCGCCGCCACCCGCGACGAGGCCGTGGCCAAGGCCCATTCCGAGCGGCCGGGCCTGGTGCTGGCCGACATCAACCTGGGCGAAGGCGGCTCGGGCATTGACGCGGTGAGCGAGATCCTGGCCAGCTTCGACATCCCGGTGATCTTCATCACCGCCTATCCGGAAAAGCTGCTCACCGGCGAGCGGCCGGAGCCGACCTACCTGATCGCCAAGCCTTTCCTGCCGGAAACCGTGCAGGCGACCGTGGGCCAGGCGCTTTTTTTCCACCCTGTCGCAAGGCAGGCGGCATAAAGTGCTAGTCAGTGTCAGTGATTTCAGGAGCGTTGGACATGGCGGCGAAGAAAAAGGCCACTAGCAATACCGGCGGGACCGGCACCATCGAGGCCCGGCTCGAAGCCCTGCGCGAGGATTTCGAGGTGCTGCAGGGCGACCTCAAGGGTCTTTATGGCGATGTCAGCGGCCTGGCCTCGGAACGCGCCTCGCTGGCCATGCGCCAGGCCGAGGAAGTGGCCGACCGCGCCATGCTGCTGGCCGAGGAAGCCGCCCGCGAGGCCAAGATGAAGGCGGTGGAATATTCCGAGGAGGCCCAGGAATGGGCCGAGGACAATGCCGAGGAATTGCGGGCCCATGTCCGGGCCCAACCGCTGGCGTCGCTGCTGATCGCCGGCGGCATCGGCGCTTTCCTGGGCGCCATTTTCCTGCGCCGCTCCTGAGGAGCGACGGCCAGGAGCCGATAGCGACAGCGTATCGGCGGACTTCCGGTTTTCCGTCCGGCCGCGCGACCACTGGAAAACCGCATTTTGCGGCGCGCTAAAGGTCTGATAAGGCTTGACTCCCTAAGCTTCCGGGATTGACGGAGTCTCGTCCATGTTCGCGCGCCTGAGCGCCAAGGCCCTGGTTCTGACCGCCGCCGCGGCGCTGGTCTTCTTCGGTGTCGGCCTTCTGGGCCTTGCCCTGGCCGCGGCCCTGGTCGCCCTCTTGGGGACCGCCGGAGCCTATGCCGTGGCCGGCGCCGTGATGCTGGTGCTGGCGCTGGCGATCGTGGGGCTGATGGCGCTGCTGAAGCCGCGCCGGCCGCCGCCGCCCCCGCCCGGCGCCTTCCTGAGCCTGCTGCTGGGGGCGCTGGCCAAGGACCTGCCCTGGGCGGCAGTACTGAGCGCCGGCCTGGCCGGGGTCACCGAGATGCTCCTCAAGCGCCGCAGGGCCAAGGAATAATCCACCGGTTCCGGCGGGAACGCGGAACCGTTCATGGCGTTTTCATGTCCGCATCCAAAGGACAGACCGTCATGCTTGGCTGGGCTTTCGCCT
The DNA here is from genome assembly GCA_964647455.1 of uncultured Rhizobium sp. Lineage (GTDB taxonomy): Bacteria > Pseudomonadota > Alphaproteobacteria > Micropepsales > Micropepsaceae > Rhizomicrobium. The sequence goes on along the minus strand of CAZYGO010000319.1, from coordinate 806 downwards.
TTTTCCTTCTCGCTCTCGTGGCGGCCTATATGGGCTTCTACGGGTTGATGGGCATGGCGGCCCTGGTCGCCAAGCTGCTGATGGTGCTGTTCCTGGTCCTTCTGATCGTCAGTGCCTTTTCCGGCGCCCTGAGGGGCCGCCCGCCGGAAGAGTCGGCGCCGTGACGAGCGTGCGGCTTCCCCGTTTCCTGGCCGAACACCCGATCGAGGGCTTGGTGGCGGTCGGCCTGCTGCTGGGGCTCCTGTTCATTTCCGCGGACGGAACCCGGCCAGAGCCGTCGGGTGCGCTGATGCAGATGGCGGTGGAGAAAAATTAACAGCCGCCGGAACGAAAAGCCCGGCGCAGGGTTCTCTTCTGCGAGCGGACGTCCGATCCGGAACGCCCCCAGCCCCTTCGACAGCCCGCTTCGGGTGTCCGCTCAAGCCTAAAACAAACCGCCCTTTGGGCGGTTTTTTTATTTGTTCACCCCCATCCGTCACGCCCGGCGGCTTTGCTGCCGGGCTCGAGTCCATAGGCGCTACGGCATCCGCCCGGTGAAGCCCGGCGCCGGATCATGCACCAGCAAGCGCTCATAGGCGCCGTCGGTGATGGGGCTGCTGATCAGCCCCGCCAGCGGCAGCCGGTCGAGCTGCTCGCGCCGCGTCTCGACGAAATAGGCCAGGGGCCGTTCCAGCAGCGCGGGCGGCGGCGGCGGCGCCCAGTCATAGCGCCAGGGCTCGTTGACCTGGATCACCGGCAGGCGCGGCTGGTAGTAGCGCAGCAGGGCGGTGGTTTCGTAATCGGTGGTGAGGACGGCGCCGCCCGGC
>CAZYGO010000318.1:0-7680 GCA_964647455.1 uncultured Rhizobium sp. | reverse complement strand
ACCGCCTGCTGCCCAGCCAACGCGACGGAAACACCCAGCACGATGGTACCGAATTCGAGCAGGAAACTGCGCCATTTGCGGGCTAGCGTGGGCTTTTGTTCGTCCATCGGTTCATCCTGCTCTCTTCAGGCTCGCTTCTTTCGTCCGCTTTGCGCCATAAGCGGCCATTCGCGGGCGCAATGAAAAGACGCTCACTGTCTCGCCGACAGATTTCCAACCCGATTGCAGCGCTCAGCGATCTTTGCTGGCGTCAACGCAACTGGCTTGAGTCCCAGCCGAGCGGCAACTTCCAGTTGGCGCGCCGCATTGCGGGCGTTGAGACCCTGGTAGCGTCGTGCCAAGTAATAATTCGCACGCAATTGCGCCAGGTCGGCGGGGCCGAGCTTCTGTGAAGCCATTTGCAGGACCGCCAGATGCGCCCAGGCTGCGGCTTCCTCCAGAAGGAAGTCGTGCGTATCCTTGAACAGCCCGTAGAAGGTGTTCATCAGCGCTAGCTCCTGGCGTGGGAAATGCGTCAGGACCTGGGAGGAGCGTTCCGACTGCCATTCGCTGTCATAAAGCGGTGTGCCGAGGCCGCTGAAATCCATGCCACGTGTATTCGGCTGCCGGTTGGCGGCGACGTCGTCTATCATTGCCTCGACGAGGTTCAGTTTCATGTCCACGCAGGTCGCAATCGCGGCACGCGTGCCATAGAAATCAACGATGGGGGACATCTCCTCCCTGAGCGCGGCGCGGGCCGCCGTCACCTCGCTTTGCCAATGCCACCACTCCACGCCCTGCTCGGCGGCCAGTGCGACGGAAACACCCAGCACAATCGTGCCGAACTCTTTCAGGAATTCGCGCCAACCATGCCAGGGCTTGGGTTTGTGGATTTCCAATGGTCGCTCCTCGATGAGTTCGGGAGCACTTGCAGCGGTCGTGGTTGCTTGTATGGCACGGTCTTCGCCCGCACCTGCTTTGCCTCGACCAACCCCAGCTCCCCAGCCCGGTTTGTGTCAATTCAGACATATGCAGGTGACACTGGCAAGATCAGGGGTTTTGCCGCCAAAGCGGATTTTAACCCGCTAGCAGGAATGTCCGCTTTGGGTCAAAAGCAGACCTTCCCGGGCCGGTGAAAACCAACCTGCCCTGAACGGCGGCTTTCGGGAAAGCGGACATTCCAGCCGGATGACGGGCGACGCCGCCCGGAATGATCGCTTTTGACCCAAAGCGGACGTTCGTTGGTACAGGTTTAGTTCGGTCCGCTAACCGGGATAGACCCCAGCCGGAGCCGAGGCTAGGGTGCGGGGATGTCGCCCACCCGCAATTCTGAGAACTGGACTGGCAAGCTCCCTACTCCTGCAGAGCGGGAAGCCAATAGGAAGTTTCACCGCTCCCTTTTCGTTCAATCTGGCCGCGTGAAAGGCTGGATCGGGCTCGTCAGTCTCGCAGTAATTTTAATTCTGAAGCTTTTCCATGCCTAGCCGCCAGTGACGAGCAGAGAATGACCGCTTGTGGCGCAAAGCGGACGTTCACAGTACGGCTTTTCGGTTAGCCAACCCCGAAGTAAGCTATTGGAATGTATTGGGAGGCTTTTCCAAGGTTAGCCAAGCTAAGTGCTTGATCTCCCTCAAAGGGTGCACTTCCTCCGGCACCGCCATTCCGCTTCGAGCGGGTATCCAACCACCAGCATAGTAGGAAGCGGAATGGCGGCGCCGGATCGGCATTCCGGAAGCCTTGTTCGACAAAATCGGCGGCAGCCGATTTTGGGCACGAGCGCAGCGAGTGATCCGAGCGCCAGCGAGGACGAGGAACATGCCCAAAGCATGTTCCGAGCAATCCCTCCGGCACCGCCAAATTTCCGAACGCGATCCAGGCGTTACGAGACGTTTTGGCTAACCTCAAATTCGAATGCTCGAACGTCCGCTTTGCGCCAAAAGCTGTCTTTCGTCATAGCATTGTGGAAGCCGTCAAGTCGTTCGGCCGAAGCGTTCGGTCCTATTCGTGATGCAGGGCTTCGATCGGGTTGAGATGGGCGGCCCGCCGGGCGGGAAAGAACCCGAAAAGGATTCCGATCAGCGCGGAAAAGGCGAAGGCCAGCATGTTGATGGCCGGATCGAAGATGAACGGCACCTGCATGCGAGGCGCCAGAACCAGCGCCGCCAGCAGGGCGATCAGCAGACCCAGGATGCCCCCCAGCACGGCCAGCACCACCGCCTCGACCAGGAACTGCAGCAGCACGTCGCGGGCAAAGGCGCCGATGGCCAGGCGGATGCCGATCTCCCGCGTGCGCTCCGTGACCGATACGAGCATGATGTTCATGATGCCGATGCCGCCCACCAGCAGACTGACGGCGGCCACCGCGCCCAGCAGGGTGGTAAGCGCCTGGGTGGCGCCCTGCATGGTTTCGGAAACTTGCCGGGTGTCAAAGATGTTGAAATCGTCCGCCTTGTCCGCGCTCAGACCGCGCCTTTCCCGGAGCACGGCGCGGATGGCCTCCTGGGCCGTCGCACGGTCATAGGCAGGATCGAGGGAAACCATGATCATGTTGACCCGTTGCACGCCGGATATCCGCCTCTGCACGAGGCGGGCCGGCATGATGATGGTATCGTCCTGGTCGGCGCCAAAACCCTGGCCGCGCGCCGCCAGGGTGCCGATGACCTCGCAGGCCAGGTCGCGTATGCGGATGCTTCGGCCCACCGCCGGCTCGGTGTGAAACAGCGCCTGGCGCAGCGTTTCTCCTAAGATGCAGACTGGTTTGCCGGCGCTTTCCTCGGGGGCGCTGAACTCCCGCCCTTCCGAAAGCCGCCAGGATTGCGCGCTCAGATAGACATTGGAAGTGCCGATGATGGAGGTACTCCAATTGTCGGCATTGTGAACGGCAAGTCCGGATGACTGGATGACCGGCGCCACGCCGCGAAGGCCCGCAACCTGCTGCCGTATGGCGGTGACATCGGCCGGCTCGAACGCCACCGGCTGCTGCCCGCCGCCGCCGCGGCCGAAACCCTGGCCGGGACGGATCTGAAGAATATCGGCGCCCAGGCTGGAGATCTGCTGCTGCACCGCCACCGTGGTGCCGCGCCCCAGCGTCACCATGGTGACGACGGAGCCGACGCCGATGACAATGCCCAGGACGGTCAGGAAAGAGCGCATCGGGTGGCGCCGGATTTCCCGCATGGCCAGTACCAGGCTGGTAAGGATGGTCTGGATCATGCCGCGGGCGCCACCTGGTTGCTCCGGATGCTTTCCACCAGCCCGTCGCGGAAGGTTATGCGCGTCCGGGCATAGGCCGCCATGTCCATTTCATGCGTCACCATCACGATGGTCAGGCCGCGCTTCACATTGAAGTCCTGCAGCAGGCGCATGATTTCCTGCGAGCGGCTGGTATCCAGATTGCCCGTGGGCTCGTCGGCCAGCAGCACCTCCGGTTCGGTGACGATGGCGCGCGCGATGGCGACGCGCTGCTGTTGCCCTCCCGACAGTTCCGCTGGCGTGTGATGGGCCCAGTCCGTCAGCCCCACGGAGTCCAGGGCATTGCGGGCGGCCTGACGCCGTTCCTGCCGGGAGATGCCGCGATAGACCAGCGGCAGTTCGACATTTTCCAGGGCGCTGGTGCGGGGAGAAGATTGTAGCCCTGGAAGACGAACCCCAAGTGATACCGCCGCAGCAGCGCCCTTTCATTATCGTCCAACCTGTCCACGCGCCGCCCCTGGAAGGCGTAGGTGCCGCTGGTCGGCTGGTCCAGCAGGCCGAGAATGTTCATCATGGTGGATTTGCCGGAACCGGAAGGGCCCATAACGGCCACGAAATCGCCCTTCTCGATGTCCAGATCGACGCCTCGAAGCGCCCGCAGCGTCGTCGGCCCTTCGCCGAAGGTCTTGGTAATCCCGCGCAGAGAGATCAAGGGAGGCGCGGACATCAGGGGGCCTGTGCGAGCTGGCCGGTCACCACCCGCATGCCCGGCGCCAGGCCGGGACCGGAAACCTCACTTACATTTTCGGCGCTGGCGCCCACCTGAACCGCAAGAGCCACAGGCCGGTTGTCTTCGCCAAGGATATAGATCAGGCGCTGGCTGCCGCGATTGATTGCGCCCGCGCCGGATCTTCCTCCGCTCCGTGGTCCGCGTGGCATCAAAAGACTGAGAAGCCCGGAATTGGCGGCCGCGGCAGGCGGCCGATAGCGCAGCGCCGCGTTCGGCACCAGAAGCACGCCGCGCTTCTGGGCCACCAGGATGGCGGCAGTGGCCGTCATGCCTGGACGGAGCGCCAGGTCGAAATTGTCGGCCAGCAAGGTGGCCGTGTAGGCGATGACCTGGCCGGCGCCCGTGCTGGTCCGCGTCGCGCCCAGGTCCAGGCGCGCGACGACAGCGTTAAAGCTGCGGCCGGGATAGGCGTCCACCTGGAAAGTGGCGCGCATGCCGTCCTTGACCTGCCCCACATCGGCTTCGTCGACCTTCACTTCCAGCTTCATGCGGGAAAGGTCTTCCGCCAGGGTGAAAAGCACCGGCGCGTTGAAGGACGCGGCCACGGTCTGGCCGGGCTCGACGGCACGGGCCAGCACCACGCCATTGACGGGCGAGCGGATGTCCGCCTTGGCCAGCTGCGTCCGGTTCGAGGAAAGGGCGGCCTCGGCCTGCTTGACGGAAGCCTGGGCGGTGGCAAGGCTTGCGGTGGCACGCGCGGAGGTGGCCCGCGCCACATCGAGATCGGTTGCGGCCGGCGCATCGCCACCGGAGAGATTGCTGAGGCTCTCCAGCCGCTGCAACTTCAGGGCAGATTCAGAGACCGTCGCTTCCGCCAGCGCCACCGCAGCGTTGGCGGAAGCCAGACTCGCCTCGCTTTGCCGGACGGCATCCTCCAGCCGCGAAGTGTCCAGACGCGCCAGGATCTGACCCTGGCGGACATGGTCATTGTTGTCGACAAAGACCTGAGTGATGATGCCGGAAAGCTCGGAGCCGACATCGACCTGGTTAGTGGGCTGCAGATTTCCGGTTGCCGCCACGGTCAATGTCAAATCACCGCGCCGGACGGGCTGGGTTGCGAAGGCCGTGGCATTGCCGCTGCGCAGAAGCAGCCATGCTCCGGCGCCGGCAAGCACCAGCAGGGCGAGCCCGCCCAGAAGCCATGGCACAAGCCGTCTGACGGCAAATCTCCGCGCGGCCGGTTCGATCTGTACGGCAGGTTGGTCCGCCGTCACCAGAGCAGATTGGTTCATAATGCAACCTGTCCCAACGCTGTGGGCAACGCGCATTGATCCAAAGCAAGCACGGTCAGGGACTTCCACCTCCCGGACCGCCGGTTTCTGGAAATCCGGACCTGCTCCGGACCATTGCCCGTCAAGATCCCCAACGGCCCGCCGGCAATGTCCGCCTTGCGCCAACCGCGGCCATTCATTCTGGCGCCCGCCGCTTGCCGGCTTCCAAAAGGGCGATGACCGTTGCCGCTGCGGCGAAACAGGCGATCCAATCGCCCAGGTGAAGCGGACCAAAGTGGAATAGTCGCTGGGCCGGCAGCCAATAGAGCGCGAGCAGCAGAATCGGCAGAACGATCCCAACCAGCGCCCACAAGGCGGTGTTGGGGCGTAGCAGCATTTCCCTGAACGAGGCCCGGAAGGACCGGTTCACCAGAATGAGGGCCATGTTCATCAATACCAGCGCGGTAAAGACCAGGGCACGCAGCGCATTCTCCGCCATGTGAAGCCGCACGCCCAGAAGCAGGATGAGCGTGACCGCGACCAGGGCCGCCAGGCCCTGAAACAGTGCCCAGCGCGCCGATGCCGGCGGCAGGACGGGCTTGCCGGGGGCGCGCGGCGGCCGGCGCATCACATCCGCTTCCTCCCTTTCGGCTTCGAAGACGATCGAACAGGCCGGATCGATCACCATCTCCAGAAGCGCGATCTGTATCGGCATGAGCATCAAGGGGAGGCCAAACAGCAGCGGCAGCAATGCGAGGCCGACAATCGGGATATGCACCGCGACAATATATTCGATGGCTTTCCGGATATTGTCATGGATGCGCCGTCCCAGCCGGATTGTGGTGACAATTGAGGCAAAATCGTCTTTCAGCAGGACCAGCGCGCTCGCTTCACGCGCCACGTCAGTGCCGCGCCCGCCCATGGAGATGCCGATATGGGCGGCCTTCATCGCCGGCGCATCGTTGACGCCATCGCCCGTCATTGCAACGATTTCGCCATCGCGTTTCAGGGCTTCGACGAGCCGCAGCTTTTGCTGGGGCCGGATGCGGGCGAATATGCAGGTTCGCCGCATCGCCTCCGCCAGGGCGGAATCGTCCATCTTTTCCACATCGTCACCCAGGACCACCGCGGAACCCGCGATGCCGGCCTCAGCCGCGATCGCGCGGGCAGTGACCGGGTAATCCCCGGTGATCATCACCACCCGGATGCCGGCGGTGCGGCATTCCTCGACCGCAGCCGGCACCGTATCCCGCAATGGATCGGCAAAGCCGATCAGCCCCAGATACCGGTACCGAATATCGCGTTGCGAGGCCGGACGTTCACCGTCATGCCAGGCGATAGGCGCACTGGCCACGGCCAGCAGACGAATGCCTTGCGCCGCGAGATGATCCACCGTCTGCAGCAGCCGCGCCCTGCGGTCGCCGCCCAGGCCGCAAAGATCCGCGACGGCTTCCGGTGCGCCTTTGACGAAAGCATTGGCGGATAGCTGCTCCGACCCGTTCCATATGTTGGTTGTGGCGGGCAATTCCGGCTTAAGGCCGTAGCTTTGCAGCAACCCTTGCGGCATGGAAAGCTCAGCCCTGATGGCCGTCTCGTGAATGGCACGATCCATTGGATCGGTGGGAACGGGCGCGCTTGCCGCCAGGGCGGCATGCAGGACGTCCTCCATTTCATCGGTCAGGGTATCGCCAGGCCGCCAGAGTTTGTCGCCGGCGCTGATCACCACCAGATGCATGCGATTTTCGGTCATGGTGCCGGTCTTGTCGGTGCACAACACGGTCGCGGAGCCCAGGGCCTCTATGGCGGCGGCGCGGCGGGTCAGAACGCCGGCCTGCGAGATGCGCCACGCGCCCATCGCCATGAATACCGTCAGCACCAGAGGTATTTCCTCCGGCAGGACGGACATTCCGACCGCTATCCCGCCCAGAATGGCTGCCAGCCACGATCCCCGCGACAATTCCAGAAGCAGCACCACGAGCCCGGTAACGGCCAGGCTCACGAGCCCGAAGTCCCGTACCAGCCAGCGCAACTGCCGCTGAAGCTGAGGCTGCTCCAAGGTGATGGTCGTCAGGGCCTGGCCGATCTTGCCCATTTCGGAACGCGAGCCGGTCGCGGTGACGTGCGCCACCCCGCTGCCGTGCACGATCATGGTGCCGGCAAACACAGATGGCTGATCCTCGCCGCCCGGAGCCCTTGGCGCCTCCCCCGCCATGGAAGGCCGTTTGCGCACGGGAACGGATTCGCCGGTGAGCAGCGACTCGTCGGCCATGAGGTCATCGCCCGAAAGCAGATGCGCGTCGGCGGGAACGCGGTCGCCTTCCGACAGGATCACCACATCGCCCGGCACGACCTCCCGGCCGGCGATACGCAACCGCCGGCCATCGCGCAGGACCAGGGCACGGGGACTGGCCAGACTGCGGAGGGACTGCAGCAATCGCTCGCTGCGGCTTTCCTGCACGATGCTGATGGAAACCGACAGCGAGGCGAAGATCGCCAGGATCATCGCAT
>CAZYGO010000317.1:0-8228 GCA_964647455.1 uncultured Rhizobium sp. | reverse complement strand
CACGCGACGGTCTGCCAGAAGCCGGGCCGTGCGCCGCAGCACACTGCCGGTGACGTCGGTGACGTCCACCGCCTCCAGCCGCGGCGCCAGGGCGCCGGATTCCAGCCGTGTCATATCCAGCAAATTGGCGATGAAGTGGTTCAGCCGCTCCGCTTCTTCCTGGATGGTGGCCAGCAACCCGTCCTGGTCGGCGGCGGCGATCTGCTTCCCATACTGGCGCAGGCTGGTGACGGAGCCCAGAATCGAGGCCAGCGGCGTGCGCAAATCGTGGCTGATGGAGGTGAAGAGGGCCGAGCGCAACTTTTCCGCTTCCGCCGCGACCCGGGCGCGGTCGGCCTCCCCGGCCAGGTGCAGGCGCTCGATCGCCAGCGCCGCCTGATCGGTCAGGGAATCGAGCAGCCGCCGCCGGTCCGGCGTCAGCAAGGGACCGTCACTGGCGGAATCCAGTCCGATGATCGCCACAACCCCGCGCGCCGTACGCATGGGCAGGAAAAGGCGGCGCGCACCGGGCAGCGTATCGGCGCCACGCCCGGCGGCGCTGCCCTGCTGAAAGGCCCAGCGCGCCGCGGCAAGGTCGCCCTCATCCAGCGTGTCTTCCGGCGGATAGCCCGCCCGCAGTTCCAGCTTCTCGCCTTCCGGCAGCAGCAGCACCACATGCACCTTCAGCATGTGGGCGACCTGATAGGCAGTGGCCCAGAGCAGGTCGTCCAGCGTCGCCACGCCAGCCAGCTTGCGGGCGAAGCGATACAGGTCTTCCGTCGTGGCGGCGCGGTCGCGCGCCACGATGGCCTGGGTGCGCACCCGCGCCGTCAGGTTGCTGGCGATGGCCGCGACCAGGAAGAAGACCAGCAGGGTGACGATGTTTTCGGGGCTGGCGATGGTGAAGGTGTAGAGCGGCGGCAGGAAAAGGAAATTGTAGGCCAGCGCCAGGGCGATACAGGCTGCCAGCGACGGCCAAAGACCAAAGGTGACGGCGCTGGCCAGCACCGCCACCAGCAGTATCAGCGCGACGTTGGCGACATTCAGGGTCTGGCGCAGCAGCAGGGCCGCTACCACCGCCACCGCCCCGAAGGCCAGCGCGCCGGCAAAGGCGCGCGGTGGAGGTATTGCTGCGGCCGGCCGCGCGGCACCGGGCGCGACGCCCGACCCGCGCTCCGGCACGACATGCAGGCTGATCTCGGGCGCTCGCCGCAACAGCGCCACCGCCAGGGGCGGACGCACCAGATCGGACCAGCGATTGCCGTGCCCCGCGACCGTGACGATATGGGTGATGTTGTTGGCGCGGGCATATTGCAGCACGCCCTCTACTTCGCTGGCGGCGGGAACGGTGGCAGCGCCGGCCCCCATGCGTTCGGCCAGGCGCAGAGCCTGCGCCACCAGATCACGCTCCGCCTCGCTCGCCTGCCCGGTCTCGACATGTACGGCGGTCCAGGGCGCGCGCAGCCGGTCGGCCAGCCGCCGTGCCTGGCGCAGCGCCGCCGCCATGCCGGGCCGCGCATTCACCGTCACCAGCAGGCGCTCGCCCGCCTCCCAGGGCCCCGGGATGGCATGGGCGCGCATATAGTCCACCAGCTGGGCGTCCACCCGCTGGGCGGTGCGGCGCAGCGCCAGTTCGCGCAGCGCCGCCAGGTTGCCCGGCTGGAAGAAGCCTGCCTGCGCCCGCTCCGCCGCCCCCGGCATGTAGACCTTGCCGGCCTTCAGACGCTGCAGCAGGTCTTCCGGGGTCAGGTCCACCAGCTCGATGTCGTCGGCACGGTCAAGGATGGCGTCCGGCACGGTTTCGCGCACCCGCACATGGGTGATCTTGGCCACGATATCATTGAGGCTTTCGATGTGCTGGACATTGAGGGTGGTGTAGACATCCACCCCCGCCGCCAGCAATTCCTCGACATCGAGATAGCGCTTGGGGTGTCGGCTGCCTTCGGCGTTGGTATGGGCCAGTTCGTCCACCAGCACCAGGCGGGGACGGCGCTGCAGGATGGCGTCCAGGTCCATCTCGGCCAGCACCCGGCCGCGATAGGGAATGCGCTTCTTGGGAATGATCTCGATGCCCTTGGTCAGCATCTCGGTCTCGACCCGGCCATGGGTCTCGACAACACCGATCACGGCATCGACGCCATCCAGGCGGCGCGCCCGCGCCTGCACCAGCATCTCATAGGTCTTGCCCACGCCCGGGGCGGCACCGAGGAAAATCTTCAACCGGCCATGCCCCTCCCGGCCTGCCGCCTTGAGCAGGGCATCGGGAGACGGTCTGGCCTCGGCGTCAGTCATCCGGCCGGCAGTTTAGCCCGATCCGCCGCGCCCTGCCTGCCTGTCTTCATTGCGTCCAATGCAAGGTTCAGCTTCAGGACATTCACGCGCGGTTCGCCCAGGACGCCGAAAAGCCGCGTTTCGACATTGGCTTGCACCAGCCCGGTGAGTTCGGCGGTGGTCATGGCGCGCGCCCTGGCCACGCGGGGCACCTGGAACAGGGCCGCCTCCGGTGAAATGTGGGGGTCCAGGCCACTGGCCGAAGCGGTCACCAGGTCATCCGGCACCGGAACGCCCGGGTTCTCCTGCCTCAACTTGGCAACGTCAGCGGCAATGCGGGCTTCCAGCTTTTTTGCAGTGGGCGCCAGGTTGGAGCCGGAGGAATTGGCCGCATCGTAGCCATTGCCGGCCGCGGAAGGACGACCGTGGAAATAACGTGCGCCGGCGAATTGCTGACCGATCAGCTCGGAGCCGATTACCTTGCCGTCCTTATCGATCAGGCTACCCGCCGCCTGACGCGGAAACAGCGCCTGCGCCAGGGCGGTGAAGCCCAGGGGGTAAAGGATACCCGTAAGCGCGGTCATCAGGACCAACATCACAATGGCGGGACGAATATGTTGCATGGCGGCCTCCTAAGCCAGACCGATGGCGGTGACGAGAAGATCAATCGCCTTGATGCCGATGAAGGGCAGGATGAGGCCGCCCAGGCCATAGACCAGCAGGTTGCGCGACAGCAGGCTGGCCGCGCCCGCCGCGCGATACTTGACGCCCTTCAGCGCCAGCGGGATCAGCGCGACGATGATCAGGGCATTGAAGATGATGGCCGAGAGGATGGCGCTTTCCGGCGAATGCAGGCCCATGATGTTGAGTGCTTGCAGTTGCGGGTAAAAGGCCAGGAACATGGCCGGGATGATGGCGAAATACTTGGCCACGTCATTGGCGATGGAGAAGGTGGTGAGGGCGCCGCGCGTCATCAGCAGCTGCTTGCCGATTTCCACGATCTCGATCAGCTTGGTGGGATCGCTGTCAAGATCCACCATGTTGCCGGCCTCGCGCGCCGCCATGGTCCCCGTGTTCATCGCCACGCCGACATCGGCCTGGGCCAGCGCCGGGGCATCGTTGGTGCCATCCCCGCACATCGCCACCAGCTTGCCCTTGGCCTGCTCCTCGCGGATCAGGGCCAGCTTGTTCTCCGGCGTCGCCTGGGCGAGGAAATCGTCCACTCCCGCTTCCGCGGCGATAGCGGCGGCCGTCAGCGGATTGTCGCCTGTGATCATCACGGTGCGGATGCCCATCTGGCGCAAGGCGAGAAAGCGTTCGTGGATGCCGCCCTTGACGATATCCTTGAGATGGATGACGCCCAACAACCGCTTGTCCCTGGCCACCGCCAGCGGCGTGCCGCCGGTCTTGGCGATGCGGTCGGCGATGACGTTCAGTGCCGCGCCGGACAGGGAAAGGCCAGACCAGGCCAGCACCGCGTCCACCGCACCCTTGCGGATCGATCCTCCGGAGCCGTCAATACCCGAGAGCCGCGTCTGTGCCGTGAAGGGAACGAAACTCCCCTGAACCGCAGCGGCTTTGACGCCATACCTGCTCTGCGCCAGCGCCACGATGGAGCGTCCTTCCGGCGTCTCGTCGGCCTGGCTGGCAAGGAAGGCGGCTTCCGCCAGTTCCTCCTCGCTGACGCCGTCCAGCGGCAGAAAGGCCGTCGCCTGGCGGTTGCCCAGGGTGATGGTGCCGGTCTTGTCGAGCAGCAGCGTATCGACGTCGCCCGCCGCCTCCACCGCCCGGCCCGACATGGCCAGCACATTGAAACGCACCAGCCGGTCCATGCCGGCGATGCCGATGGCCGACAGCAGCGCCCCGATGGTGGTGGGGATCAATGTGACGAACAGCGCTACCAGCACCAGCACCGACAGCGATCCGCCGGCATAGGCGGCGAAGGCGGGAATGGTCGCCACCGCGAAGACGAAGATGATGGTGAGGCCCGCGAGCAGGATGTTGAGGGCGATCTCGTTGGGGGTCTTTTGCCGCTCGGCGCCTTCCACCAGCGCGATCATGCGATCCAGGAAAGTGGAGCCGCGCGTGGCGGTGATGCGCACCACCAGATGGTCGGACAGGACACGCGTGCCGCCGGTCACCGCCGAACGGTCGCCGCCGCTTTCCCGGATCACCGGGGCGCTCTCGCCGGTGATGGCGCTTTCGTCCACCGAGGCGACGCCTTCGACCACTTCGCCGTCCGAGGGAATGATGTCGCCGGGTTCGACCAGCACATATTCGCCTTTTTCCAGCAGCTGCGCGGCACGACCACTCCAGATCTTGGATGTCCTATCGATCAGCACCTTGGCGATCGTATCGCTGCGGGTGCGGCGCAGCGTGTCAGCCTGGGCCTTGCCCCGCCCCTCCGCCACCGCCTCGGCGAAATTGGCGAACAACACCGTAAACCAGAGCCAGAGGTTGATCTGGAAGGAGAAGCCCAGGCCAGCCTTGCCCGCCAGCCAGTCTCGCACCAGCAGGAAGGTGGTCAGGGTGGCCACGACCTCCACCACGAACATGACCGGGTTCTTGGCCATCTTGCGCGGGTCGAGCTTCTTGACCGCACCCCAGATGGCCGCGGCCAGGATCGACGCATCAAACAGGCTTGTCTTGGCTTTGTGCATGGCGTCTCTCAGAAAAAGCTGCCGGCGCGCATCGCCAGGTGCTCCACGATGGGGCCAAGCGACAGGGCCGGGAAGAAAGTGAGGCCGCCGACGATCAGGATCACTCCGATCAGAAGGCCAACGAACAGCGGCCCGTGTGTGGGGAAGGTGCCGGCCGAGACGGGCACGATCTTCTTGGTCGCCAGCGAGCCGGCGATCGCCATCATCGGCACGATGAAGAGGAAGCGGCCGATCAGCATGGCGAAGGCCAGGGTCGTGTTATAGAAAGGCGTATTGGCGGTCAGGCCGGCGAAGGCGCTGCCATTGTTGCCGGTGCCCGAACTGTAGGCATAGAGAATCTCGCTGAAGCCGTGCGGCCCGCTGTTGAGCGGCCCGGCCAGCCCCGCCTTGGTGACCGCCGCCAGTGCGGTGAAGCCCAGCACCGAGAGGGCCAGAACCAGCACCCCCAGCATGGCCATCTTGACCTCTTTCGCCTCGATCTTCTTGCCCAGATATTCGGGGGTACGGCCCACCATCAGGCCGGCAACGAACATGGCGATGACGGCGAAGACCAGCATGCCGTAAAGGCCGGAGCCGACGCCGCCGAAGATGATCTCGCCCAGCTCCATGTTGATGATGGGAACCAGGCCACCCAGGGGCGTGAAGCTGTCATGCATGGCGTTGACACTGCCGTTGGAGGCCGCGGTTGTCGCCGTGGCCCACAATGCCGAATTGGCGATGCCAAACCGCACATCCTTGCCTTCCATGTTGCCGGTCTGGGCAATGTGGTGGACGGCGACAGCGGCGTTGCCCTGGCCTTCCGCCCAATAGGTGACGACAAGCCCGCCCAGGAACAGCACCGCCATCACGGCGAAGATCGCCCAGCCCTGGCGGGTGTCCTTGACCATGCGGCCAAAGGTGTAGGTCAGCGCCGCGCTGATGACGAGAATGGACCAGATTTCGAAGAAGTCGGTGAGCGCGGTGGGGTTCTCGAAGGGATGAGCCGAGTTGACGTTGAAGAAACCGCCGCCATTGGTGCCCAGCATCTTGATCGCTTCCTGCGAGGCCACCGGCCCCTGCGCGATCAGTTGCCCGGCGCCTTCCAGCCCAACGGCCTGGGTATAGGTGCCCAGATTCTGCGGCACGCCCTGCCAGACCAGAAACAGCGCGAAAACCAGCGCCATGGGCAGCAGGATATAGAGCGTGCAGCGGGTGAGATCGACCCAGAAATTGCCCACCGTCCTGGCGCTGCGGCGGGCAAAGCCCCGGATCAGGGCGATGGCGAGCGCGATGCCCGTCGCAGCGCTGACGAAATTGTGCACCGTCAGGCCCAGCATCTGGGTCAGGTAAGATAAGGTGGTTTCTCCGCCATAGCTCTGCCAGTTGGTGTTGGTGACAAAGCTGACGGCGGTGTTGAAGGTCAGATGCGGCGATGTGCCGGCCATGCCCTGGGGATTGAAGGGCAGCACGCCCTGCAGTCGCTGCAGCAGATAGAGCGATACGAACCCGGCGATGCTGAAGGCCAGCATGGCGATGGTGTAGGTGGTCCAATGCTGCTCCTCGCCCCTGACCCCGGCCAGGCGGTAGAAGCCGCGCTCGACGGGCGCCAGGAATTTGACCTCGCCGTCAAAGACCTTGGCCATGTAGAGGCCAAGCGGCTTGACGCAGGCAAGCAGCGCAACGCAGAAGAGCCCGATCTGAATCCAGCCATTGACAGTCATCAGAATTTCTCCGGACGGATCAGGGCACAGATGAGGTAGGCCAGGATGCCCGCCGTGACGAAAGCGGCAAGGATGAGATCGCCGTCCATCACAGCCTCTCGCAGATCAGGGTGTAACCGATAGCGGCAGCGAAGAAGGCGACACCACACAGGACGAAAACCAGGTCCGCCATGACGTCCTCGCGATTTTGAGCACCTATTATCGCATGACGGGCGGAGGCCGGCCTTTGACCGCGATCAATCTTGCGGCCATTCAGTTCGCGGGGAAAATGCAACAGGATCGCCGTATCCATCACAGCCTCTCGCAGATCAGGGTGTAACCGATGGCAGCGGCGAAGAAGGCCAATCCGGCACAGAGGAAGACAATGTCCCACATGAGGACCTCCATTTCGGAGGCCAGACCTATCGCGCCCGGCATATAGGTTCGATTGCGACTGGCGGGAGAGAAAATATAGGGCCCATATAGGGTTCAGACGCCGCCCGGACCCATCCGAAACAACGCACGACTTTGAGCCGAAATCGAACCGGGGACTGTGCGATGGTGCCGTGCATGGGCGGGCGGCGGCCAAGTCATCTGATGAGAACTCGCCCGTGTCTCGGCATTGCTGCGAACGCTCGCGAAAATTGCTCTGGACGGGGCTTGGCAGGCGCGTCAGATTTCTTCGGCCAAATTAGGCCGGCAGCTTGGGGGAAGTCATGGGCTCAACGATCGTCAGAACCCTGTCCATTACCACTTTGGTAATGTGCTTGACGGCCGGGCTGCAGGCCCAGCAGGCCGATACCTCCACCAACCCGTTCGCAGGCAATCCGGCCGCCGTGGCCGCCGGCATGGCCGTCTACAATTCCACCTGCGTCGCCTGCCACGAACCGGCCGGCACGGGCGGGCGCGGCCCCGCGCTCAATACCGGCCGGCTGGCACATGGCGATGGTGATTTTGAAATCTTTCAGGTGATCCGCGGCGGCATCGCCGGAACACAGATGCCAAATTTCTCCGGACTTTCCACCGACGATACCTGGCGGCTGGTCAGCTATATCAAGTCTCTCTCGTCACGTCCCGCGCCACCGGCGCAGATCGCCGTCACCGGCAATGCGGCAGCAGGCGAGCGCGTCTTTTTCGGCGGCGGCAATTGCACCAGCTGCCACGAGGTGAACGGCCGGGGCCTGGACCTCGCCCCCGACCTCTCGGCGGAAGGCGCGCGGCCGGCCAACGCCATCCGCGACGGCGTGCTGCATCGTCCGGCCGCCGGCGGCCGCGGCGGGCGTGGCGCCGTGGCGGCTCGCACCGCGAATGTCACGCTTGCCAGCGGCAGGACCGTCAGCGGCGTGATTCGCGCCGAGGATACCTTCGTGCTGCACCTCAAACAGCGCGACGGCAAGCTGCTGATGTTGGACAAGCGAAATGTCCGCGCCATCTCCACGCCGGCGCCGCTGGCCACGCCGGAAATCGCCAGCGGTCTCTCGCCCGCCGATGTGGACAACCTGGTCGCTTTCCTGGCGGCGCAGAAAAGCCGCAACCTGGCCGAGGCCGCCAAGGCAACACCTGCCCCGGTACTGACAAATGCCGACCTGCTGGCCGGCCAGAAGAAGCCGCAGAACTGGACCAGCTATTGGGGCAGCTA
>CAZYGO010000316.1:0-3122 GCA_964647455.1 uncultured Rhizobium sp. | reverse complement strand
ATCCCAAGACCCGTCACCTGGTGGCGGGCGTGGTGTCGGGCATCGGCGGCTATGGCAACTGCATGGGCGTGCCGACCGTGGGCGGCGAGGTCAATTTCCACAAAAGCTACAACGGCAACATCCTGGTCAATGCCATGTGCGTGGGCCTGGCCCGCACCGACAAGATCTTCAAGAGCGCGGCCAAGGGCGCGGGAAATCCCGTGGTCTATTTCGGCTCCAAGACCGGCCGTGACGGCATCCATGGCGCCACCATGGCGTCGGCCGAGTTCGATGAAGCCTCGGAAGAAAAGCGCCCCACCGTGCAGGTGGGCGATCCCTTCACCGAAAAGCTGTTGCTGGAGGCCTGCCTGGAACTGATGGCGACCGACGCCATCATCGCCATCCAGGACATGGGGGCGGCGGGCCTCACCTCTTCCTCCGCCGAGATGGGCGACAAGGGCGGCAGCGGCATCGAGTTGAACCTGGATAACGTGCCGCAGCGCGAGGCCAACATGACGGCCTATGAGATGCTGCTGTCGGAAAGCCAGGAACGCATGCTGGCGGTGCTGAAGCCGGGCCGCGAAGCCGAGGCCGAGCGCATCTTCAAGAAATGGGAACTGGATTTCGCCGTCATCGGCGTCACCACCGACACCGGCCGGCTGGTGATCAAGCACAAGGGTGTGGTCGCGGCCGACATGCCGATCACCGCCCTGTCCGACGAGGCGCCGGTCTATGAGCGGCCCTTCACCCATCGCGAGCCCGCCAAGGGTGAACCGTCTTATGACAAGACCCGCCTCGTGCTGGCGTCGCTGCAGACCATCCTGGCCGCGCCCGACATGGCCTCGCGCCGCTGGATCTGGGAGCAATACGACAACAGCGTGATGAACGACACCATGCAGCATCCCGGCGGCGACGCCGCGGTGGTGCGGGTGCATGGCACCAGGAAAGCACTCGCCATCACCACCGACGTGACGCCCCGCTATTGCAGGGCCGACCCGTTCGAAGGCGGCAAGCAGGCGGTGGCGGAAGCCTGCCGCAACCTCAACGCGGTGGGCGCCACGCCCCTGGCCGCCACCGACAATCTCAATTTCGGCAATCCGCAGAAGCCGGAAATCATGGGCGAGATCGTCGCCGGCATTGACGGCATCGGCGAAGCCTGCCGGGCACTTTCCTTCCCCATCGTTTCCGGCAACTGCTCGCTCTACAACGAAACCAATGGCGAGGGCATCTTCCCCACGCCCGCGATCGGCGGCGTCGGCCTTTTGAAGGATGCCTCGAAGATGGCCACCATCGCCTTCAAGCGCGAAGGCGATGTGGTGATCCTGATCGGCGAGACGAAAGGCCATCTGGGCCAATCCATCTATCTGCGCGAGGTCGAAGGCCGCGAGGAAGGCGCCGCGCCGCCGGTGGATCTGGCTGCCGAGGTCAAGCACGGCACTTTCGTGCGCAGCCTGATCGAACAGGGCCGCGTCGACACCTGCCACGACCTTTCGGACGGCGGCCTTCTTGTGGCGCTAGCGGAAATGGCGATGGCGCGCGGCATCGGCGCCTCGGTCGGCCAGGCCGCCATTGCCGACGCCATTGCCTTCTGGTTCGGCGAGGACCAGGGCCGCTACCTGATCGCGGCCCCGCTGGCGCAAGCCGAAAAGATCGTCGAGGAGGCACGCAACCTCTACATCCCCGTGGCCGAGCTTGGCCGCACGGGCGGGCGCGAGATCGTGATTGACGACAAGGACCGCATCGCGGTGGCAAGGCTCAGCGCCGCCCATGAGGGCTGGTTCCCCAGCTTCATGGCGGCCGAGGAAATTCCAATCACCAACTAGACAACTCTCCATGGGCGGGCTTGACCCGCCCATCCAACTTTGATGCCGTGAAAAAGCTGGATGGCTGCCTCAAGGGCGGCCATGGTGAATTTGAGAGAGATAGCCATGGGCATGAAGGGTTGCTAGATCGAGGCCATGATCCGCGCCGCCTTTCCGGATGCGCAGATCGAGATGAAGGACCTGGCCGGCGACGACAATCACTGGGCGGCCACGGTTCGCTCCGCCGCCTTCAAAGGCAAATCCCGGGTGCAACAGCACCAGATGGTCTATGCCGCGCTTGAAGGCAACATGGGCGGGGTGCTGCACGCCCTGCAACTGACCACGGCGGCCAAGGACTAGGCGCTGCCGGGGAAGCCCGCTGGCGGCGGGCTTGACCCCTTTCGGTTCCGTGCTTAGATCAGGCCGGATTTCGCGAGGGTTTTTGCCCTCACGGCGAATCCGGAGCCGAAAGAGGTAGCAATGGCCGACATCCAGACCCAGATCGCCGAAGACGTGAAGAACAATGCCGTGGTGCTGTTCATGAAGGGCACGCCTGCCTTCCCGCAATGCGGCTTCTCTTCGGTGGCGTCGCAGATTCTCAATCACCTGGGCGTCAAGTTCGAGGCCCGCGACGTGCTGGCCGATCCGGAATTGCGCCAGGGCATCAAGGTCTTCTCCAACTGGCCGACCATTCCCCAGCTCTACGTCAAGGGCGAGTTCGTCGGTGGCGCCGACATCATGCGCGAGATGTTCGAAAGCGGCGAGCTGAAGGCGCTGTTCGCCGACAAGGGCATCGCGCTGGAAAGCGCCTGATCCCGCCTGGCCTGAACAAAAAGCCCGGCATCGCTGCCGGGCTTTTTCTTTGGTTCGTCCGCACGCGCCTTTCCGGCGGGACGGAACAGGATTTAGCGAGAATAGAACTCGACGATCAGGTGCGGTTCCATCTGGACGGCGTAGGGCACGTCGGCCAGCTTGGGGGTGCGCAGCAGCTTGGCGCTCTTGGCTTCCGCCACTTCCAGATAGTCGGGCGTGTCGCGCTCGGCCGACTTGGCGGCTTCCAGCACCAGGGCCATGTCGCGGGCCTTGGGCGACAGTTCCAGCGTGTCGCCTTCCTTGACGTGATAGGAGGCGATGGTGACGCGCCGGCCGTTGACGCGCACATGGCCGTGGGACACCAGCTGGCGGGCGGCGAAGGGCGTGGGCACGAACTTGGCGCGATAGACCACGGTGTCGAGACGGGTCTCGAGCAGGCCGATCATGTTCTCGCCGGTGTCGCCGGGGCGGCGGGCGGCATCCTGGTAGTATTTGCGGAACTGCCGCTCGGTGATGTTGCCGTAATAG
>CAZYGO010000315.1:0-3527 GCA_964647455.1 uncultured Rhizobium sp. | reverse complement strand
GCCCAGGCCGCGCAACTGGTCGAACAGCCGGTTGCTCATGATGTCGGCCATCAGCGCCTGGGTGACATCGTCCTGGATATCGGGGAAGCGGCCATGGGTCGGCCACATCACCGCCACGATCTCCTGGCCGGCGCGCTCGGTCGGCAGCCGTAGCGGCTTGGCGCCTCCCGCCGGGAAGCGCGTGGTGTTCGCGGGATTGGCATAGATGCGGCTCTCCTCGCGCGGCGGCAGCGCGCCGAATGTGGCCGCGACGGCGGCGACCGCCTTCTCCACCGTGGTGTCTCCCACGACGATGATCTCGATCGCGCCTTTCTCCAGCACCGGCTGAATCAGGGCGCGCAAATCTTCCGGCTTGGCGGCTTCGACATCCGCCAGGGTGGGAGAGGCCCAGCGCTTGTCGCCGTCATGCAGAATTTCCGCGAGCTTGAGTTGCATCACGGCCGCCGGATTGGTGCCTGCCTGGCGCAGGCGTTCGGCATAGGCGGTGCGGCTGCGTTCGAAGGCATCGGGCCGGTAGCCGGGCTGGGTGACATAGGCGGCCAGCAATTGCATTTCCAGGTCAAGGTCTTCGGGCGTGGTGCCGCCGGAGAGGGTGAAGGAATCGTCGGCGATGCCGAAGCCTGCGCCGGTATGGCGGCCCGACAGGGTGCGGCCGATCTCCAGGGCGGTGAGATCCTTGAGACCGCCGCCCGTCAGCGAGCCGATGGCCCAGGTCACATTGACCTTATCACGCGGCAGGCCGAGGCGGCCGTTGCCGATCTTGATGCTCACATCGATCTCATTGCGGCTGAACTGGCTGGGCCGCACCGTCAGGCGCACGCCATTGGCGAACCGCACATAAGTGGCGCCGACGTCCGCCACCGTCTGGGTAGAAACCACGGTGCCGGGCGTGCCGAAATTGGTGTAGGGCCAGGGCTTGACCGCCACCTGGGCGGGGCCGGCGCTGCGGTCGGCCTTCTCGGCCTCGAGAAAGGCGGCCTTGACGGCGTCGGCGCCACCTTCGACAGGCTGTTCACCGCCGACGAAGATCAGCGGCCCGCCGCCCTGGAAGGCATGGCGCAGGGCCTGGTTCACCGTCTCGATGTTGAGGCCCTTCACGTCTTCGTTGAAGGTGGCGAGGTCGCGGCTGTTGCTGGTGTAGACCTCGTTGTCGCCCAGCGATTGCAGGATGGAGTTCACGATGCCGCGGGACGGCCGCGTCGCTTCGCTCTCGGCCCGCAATTCGAAATTGGAGCGCAATTCCGTCACCACCCGGTCCAGTTCCGCCTGGGTAACGCCTTTCTCGAGGATCTCGAGGCGCATCTTCTCCGCCTCGATAAGGGCCTTGCGCCACTGGCCGGGTTCGTAGCCGATGGAAAGGCTGGTGATCCGGACTGCCTGATATTCCTGCCCGCTTCCCACGCTGGCGCGGGTGAAGGGCCGGTCCGGCGTCACCGCGACGTCTCGGTAGCGGCGGTTGAGGACCGAAAGGCCGATCTGTTCGATCAGCTCCGCCTTTTCCGCCTTGAGGTCCTCCGGCTTGGGCTCAGGCTTCATCGTCCAGGCCAACGCGACGGTATTGCCGACCCCCTTGCCGTCGAAGGTCTGTGCTTCCAGGCCGCGCGACAGCGGAATGGCGAGTTTGGGATCGCGGCCCGCCGGGCCGACGCCGCGCCAGCTGCCGAAGATGGCGGCGATCTTCTGCTGCAGCCTGGCCGGCGTGATGTCGCCGACGACGAGCAGGGTGGCCCGTTCCGGCCGGTAATAGGCGCGGTAGAAATCCCGGATGCGCGCCACGGACGCCTTGGCGATCACATCGGGGTCGCCATTGGCAAGCTGGGAGGCGCGCTCGTCCTGAAGGACGAATTTGAGCCGCGCCTGGCCCGACTGGAAGCTGGGCAGTTCGCGCAGTCGCAGTTCCGACAGCACGACGCCCGATTCCGCCTTGGCGATGGTGGGATCGAGGGTAAGGCTGGTGGCGACCTCGTGCAGCAAGTCGAGGGCGGTATCGACCGAGGCGTCGTCGGAACGCGGCAGGTCGAACTGATAGATGGTTTCTTCCTGGCCCGTGGACGCGTTGGTGTCGGAGCCGAAGGCAAGGCCCAGCCGCTGCAGCCGCTTGCTCATCTCGCCGTCGGGGACATGGGCCGAGCCGCGAAATGCCAGATGCTCGAGGAAATGGGCCAGGCCGCGCTGATCCTTCTCTTCCTGCAGGGCGCCGGCGGCGATGCGCAGCCGCATCGAGACTTCGCCCGAGGGCGTGGCATTGTGCTGGATGGCATAGCGCATGCCGTTGGGCAGGACACCGAACGTGACCGCGGGGTCGGCGGGAATATCGCTGCTGGGCCAGGGCGTCGCCAACACGGCGGCGGGCGCGGCGAAAACAAAAAGAGCCAGGAGCGCGGCGCGGAGCCGGGGTTGGAAGCAGTTGATCAAAGATGGTCTCCGGTAACGAACCCCCGGCGGGATACTGCCCGAAAAGCCGGGACAACATCAAACCATGCCGCCATGGCGAAAATGACTGATTTTTCAGGCCCGAACGAAAAGGCCGGAGGGTTTCCCCTCCGGCCTTTGTCGTGCAAAACCGATCCGGCTACTTCTTGGCGGCAGTCTTCCAGATCGTGGTGTGGTTCTTGCGCGCCCAGTCCAGAGCCTCCTTGGAGGCGGCCCAGCGGATCGCATTGCGGATCATCAGCTGATACTCCGCCACGCGCCAGGGCGAGTTGCCATGGCCGACCTGGGTGTAGAAGACCGGGCTGTTCTCCGACGCCTTGTACCAGGCGGCCAGGTTCGAGTATGGGCGCTTCGGGTTCAGGTTCACCAGCGGGTCCGGCGGGGCAAAGCTGGTGGTCACCAGCGGATGCACCGAGTCCGGGAACCAGGCGCAGGCATAAGCCTCGTCGGTCACCTCGTACGTGGCGGGCAGGTTCTGGGCGATGGGATGGCTGCGGTCCACCACCGTCAGGGTCTGTTTGGTGTTGCCGTAATAGCCGTGATGCGGATCGAGGATGCCGCGCACCGTGACCGGCGCGTACCAGTCGCAGGCGCCGCCGATCACTTCCGAATATTCCGGCCAGGTATGGGCCCAGGCGGCGGCGGCATGATGGATGAACACCATGCCCTTGCCCGCCTTGACCATCGCTTCGAAGCCGCGCTTCAGCGCCGGGGACGGGTCGGGATAGAAGCGATAGCCGGCTTCGCCCTTGGGACCGGTCGTACCCACGCCCGGACCACCCAGATCGTAGAAGACATAGACGTCGAAGCTCTTGGCCGCCTGCGGGTTCAGGATCAGCTCGGCCGCCGGATATTCGACATGGCTGTAGGTGATGTCCTGCCCCAGGCAGTCCATCATCTGGGCGAGCTGCTCGCGCTCATACTCGTGACCCTTGGTGATGAAGGCGACGCGGATCGGGCCGCGGCCGCCCTGCGGCATGCGGGCCGGGCCACGGCCACCGGCGGGCGTGGCCGGCGCGGGCGCATAGGGATCGGGGCCGCAGGCCACCGGTTCCTGCGCCGCCGCGCCGCCACCGCCACCGCCACGGCCCGCG
>CAZYGO010000314.1:0-3402 GCA_964647455.1 uncultured Rhizobium sp. | reverse complement strand
CGACCAGGACCTCGCGGCCCAGCGCAATCTCGCCATGATGCTGCGCAAGGGCGATGGCGTGAAGAAGGACCCGGCCGCCGCCGAGGACATGTACCGGCGCGCCGCCGAGGCCGGCCTGCCCACCGCCCAGGCCGACCTGGGCGAGATGCTGCTGAACGGCGAAGCCGGACCGCCCAACCCCAAGGCCGCCTTTCCCCTCCTGGCGGCGGCGGCCGCCGCCAACCACCCGGTGGCCCAGTACCACCTGGCCCAGCTCTACGAGACCGGCCAGGAGGGGGTGGTGCCGCAGAACCTGGAAATCGCCCGCCAGCTTTATGCTGCCGCCGCCAGCCACGGTATGAAGGAGGCGGCGGAAAAATCCCGGGCACTGGGGCCGCCCGCGCCCGCCGCCACCCCGACCGTGGCGCCCCGGCCTTAGCGAAAGCCGCCATCCTCCCTATATTCGCGGGATGAGATTCGCCCCGCGCGCCGCATGGCGCGCAACCGGGAAAAATTGGAATGCGTGACCCTTATGAAGTGCTGGGCGTGCCCAAGAGCGCCGGCGAGGCCGATATCAAGAAGGCCTTCCGCGCCCTGGCCAAGAAGCACCATCCCGACAAGCATCAGGGCGACGCCGCCGCGCAGAAGAAGTTCCAGGAGATCTCCGCCGCCTATGACATACTGGGCGACAAGGACAAGCGCGCCCAGTATGACGCCGGCGCCATCGGCCCGGACGGCAATCCGAAGGGCTTCGGGTTCTCTCCGGGCGCCTCCAGCGCCGGGGGCGGCGGCTTCCGCCAGGGTTCGCCCTTCGGCTTCGGCGCCGGCGGCGGCACCCGCGACTTCCATTTCAGTTTCGACGACGCCGGCGAAGGCGGCGGCGCCAGCTTCGAGGACCTTCTGGCCGGGATGATGGGCGGCGCCCGACGCGGCGCGCCGCGTGCAGCCCGCGGCGAGGATTTCACCGCCCAGACCACCATCAGCCTGAGCGAGGCGGTGGCAGGCGGCACCCGCCGCGTTGTCATGCAGAATGGCGAGCAGATCGACGTGAAAATTCCCGTCGGCGTGCGTGATGGCCAGACCATAAGGGTCAAGGGCCGGGGTGGTGCCGGCCGGGGCGGCGGCCCCAATGGTGATGTGCTCCTGCAGGTCCAGGTCGCGGCCCACCCCTTCATTGTCCGGGAGGGCAACGACCTGCGCATGGACCTGCCGGTGACCCTGAAGGAGGCGGTGTCCGGGGGAAAGGTGACGGTGCCCACTTTGGCTGGGGCCCTGGCCCTGACCGTGCCGCCGGGGTCCAATACCGGCACCATCCTGCGCCTGAAGGGCAAGGGAGTTCCCGCCCACGGCAAGGAGGACGCCGGCGACCTGTATGTCCGGCTTGTAATCTCGCTGCCCGACAGCCCGGACCCGGCCCTGAAAGCCTTTGTCGAAGGGTGGAATCCCGGCTACGACCCCCGCAGCAAGCTTAAATAGCAAGCAAATACAAGGCTGGCGGATTGGGGCCGAATGGCTAGAGTCCGGGCCGCATACGGAGAAGAAGAAGATGGGGTTTGACGGCCTGATGAAGGGCAAGCGCGGGCTCATCATGGGCGTCGCCAACCAGCACTCCATCGCGTGGGGCATCGCCCAGGCCCTGCACCAGGCGGGGGCGGAACTGGCCTTTTCCTACCAGGGCGACCTGTTCAAAAAGCGGGTGACGCCGCTGGTGGCGCCGTTACAGCCCGCCGCCCTGATCGATTGCGACGTCACCAACCCGGCCTCGCTAGACGCCGCCTTCGCCGAACTGGAGAAGGTGTGGGGATCGCTGGATTTCGTGGTCCATGCCATCGCCTTCTCCGACAAGGAGCAGCTCAAGGGCCGCTATGTCGACACCACGGCGGACAATTTCCGCATGACGATGGAGATTTCCTGCTTCTCGTTCACCGCTGTCGCGCAGCGGGCCGAGAAGCTGATGCCCAATGGTGGCGCGATGGTGACGCTGTCCTATTACGGCGCCGAGCGGGTGATCCCGCACTACAATGTCATGGGCGTGGCCAAGGCGGCGCTGGAGGCTTCGGTGCGCTATCTCGCCGAGGACCTGGGCAAGAAGAAAATCCGGGTCAATTCGATCTCGGCCGGGCCGATCAAGACCCTTGCCTTCGCGGGCATCGCCGATGGCCGCTACATTCTGAAGTGGAACGAGCTCAACTCGCCCCTGCGTCGCACGGTCAGCCAGGAGGAGGTCGGCCATTCCGCGCTGTTCCTGCTGTCGGACCTGGGCGCGGCGGTGACCGGCGAAAACCTGCATGTCGATGCCGGCTATCATGTGGTCGGCATGAAGGCCGAGGATGCCCCCGACATGACGGTCACCAAGTCGGAATAGGGCCGATTTGAACCGGGCGGCAAATCGCGATAAGCCGTCCGCATGAGCCACAACACCTTCGGCCATCTTTTCCGGATGACGACCTTCGGCGAAAGCCATGGGGTCGCGCTGGGCTGCGTGGTGGATGGCTGCCCGCCCGGCATCGCCCTGAGCGAAGCCGACATCCAGCCCTGGCTGGACAAGAGGCGGCCGGGACAGAGCAAGTTCGTCACCCAGAGGAAGGAGCCGGACCAGGTCCGCATCCTTTCCGGCGTCTTCCAGGACGAACGGATGAAGAAACAGCTGACCACCGGCGCGCCCATCGCGCTTCTGATCGAGAATGTGGACCAGCGCTCCAAGGATTATGGCGAAATCCGCGACAAGTTCCGCCCCGGCCATGCCGACTATACCTATTTCGCCAAATACGGCCTGCGCGACTATCGCGGCGGCGGCCGCTCCAGCGCGCGCGAGACGGCGGCGCGGGTGGCGGCAGGCGCGGTGGCCAGGCTGGTGCTGCAGTCGCTTTTCGGCAAGGTGAGCGTGCGCGGCGCCCTGGTGGCGATGGGCGCGAAGCAGATCGACCGCGCCCGCTGGGACTGGAAGGAAGTGGGCAACAACCCCTTCTTCTGCCCGGACGCGAAGGCGGCGGCGGCATGGACGAAATACCTCGAAGGCCTGCGGAAGAAAGGCTCCTCCATCGGCGCGGTGATCGAACTGGTGGCCGAAGGATTGCCCGCCGGGCTGGGCGCGCCGATCTATGGCAAGCTGGACGGCGAACTGGCTTCCGCCCTGATGAGCATCAACGCCGTCAAGGGTGTGGAGATCGGCGACGGCTTCGCCACCGCCGCCATGACGGGCGAGGAGAACGCCGACGAGATGCGCATGGGAAATGACGGCAATCCCGTCTTCCTGGCCAACCATGCCGGCGGCATCCTGGGCGGCATCTCCACCGGCCAGCCGGTGGTGGCGCGCTTCGCGGTCAAGCCGACCTCCTCCATCCTGACGCCGCGCCGGACCGTCGATGTGGCGGGCAACGAGACCGAGATCGTCACCAAGGGCCGCCACGACCCTTGCGTCGG
>CAZYGO010000313.1:0-5363 GCA_964647455.1 uncultured Rhizobium sp. | reverse complement strand
AGATGACCAGCATCGATATCGATCAGCCGCTGCAGGTCATCGTCGAGGAAGTGACCGCCAGCGAACATACCCGCATTCCGCTCTGGCGCGGCGAGCCGGACAATATCGTCGGCGTGCTCAACGCCCGGCACCTGGCGCAGGCGCTGGTGGCGCGGCGCGGCAGCCTGGAGAGCATCGACATCGAGAGCCTGACGGGCAAGCCCTGGTTCGTGCCAGACACCACCACGCTGGAGGAACAGCTTGCCGCCTTCCGCGAGCAGCAGAGCCATTTCGCCCTGGTGGTCGATGAATATGGCACCCTGCAGGGCCTGGTGACGCTGGAAGACATATTGGGCGAAATCTTCGGCGAGCTGCCGGACGAAAACCAGCCGCGCCGTTCCGATGTGCGCCGCCGCCCCGACGGCAGCTGGCTGGTGGACGGCTCGGTGCCGGTGCGCGAGCTCAACCGCGAATATGACTGGAACCTGCCTGATGAAGGCGCCACCACCATTGCCGGCCTGGTGATCCAGGAAACCGGCACCATTCCGGAGCCGGGCCAGCGCTTCGCCTTTTTCGGCTTCACCTTCGAAATCCTGCGCCGTCAGCGCAACCAGATCACGGCGCTGAAAGTGACGCCGCCGCCGGTGCAGTCGGCCAGCTAGTTGAGCGGCTTGCCGTCGATGACGATGTCCTTGCCCAGGCTTGGGTCAAGGCCGACGGCGATCTTGAGGTCGGCAATGGCGCGATCGCCCTGCCCCATTCTAAGCAGGGTCATGCCGCGCCGCAGATAGGGCATGGCCTTGCCGGGATCCAGGCGGATGGCGTCGTTGAACTGGCGCAGCGCGGTTTCGTAGTCGCCCCTGTCGAAGGCCATGGTGCCGAGATAGAAATGCGCCGCGGCGATATTGCCGTCGAGCGCCACTGCCCTGGCGAAATCGGCCTCGGCGGCGGCAATCTCCTTCTGCCGCGCCAGGAACAGGCCGCGATTGTAATAGCCGGCGGCGTTGCCGGGATCGGCGGCGAGGCCCGCGTCATAGTCGCTTCGGGCGTGGGCGGCGTCATGCAGTTCGTCATAGGCATTGGCGCGTGAGATGCGGATGGCGGCGATACGCGCGCTGCCAAGGCCCGCGCTGGGGTCGTCGAGCAACGCGGTGCAGGCACGGACGATGGCGGCAAAGTCCGTCTTGTTGTCCGGCTGCAAACACGGGAACAGGCGGGCGCGCAGCTCCGGCGGCTCCTGCTGCGCCAGGGCCGGCATGGCGCACAACGTCATTATCCCAGCCAGAATGAAAGCGCGCACGCAGCCCCCTTTTATGCTACGCATCGTAGCATAATGCCGGGCCCAGGTCTAATCCCGCTTTTCCGAGGGCGCGGCCAGCGCCAGCGACAGGGCATGGACGCTGCCGGCCAGTTCCTCCGCCAGCGCGGCATGGACACGGCGCTGGCGCTCGACGCGGTTCATGCCTTCGAACGCCGCCGTCACCATGCGGACATGGAAGTGTGTTTCACCCCCGCCGCCATCGGCGCGGACGGCGCCGGCATGGCCGGCATGGCGCGCGCTGTCATCGGTGACTTCGAGGAGCGAGGGCGCGAACGCGGCTGTCAGTTTGGCACGAATGGCATCGCTTGCGCGCATGCGGGGAGGGTTCGCATCCCCGTGGTTAAAGTCAAGAAATACCTTTTCTTGTCTTTCGCCTGCGCCATCCCATAATTGCACCATGGCAACAACCGGTTCGCGCGCCCGCTTCAAAAGCGACATGCGCATCAAACCCGACAAGAATCCCAAGGCTGCACCCAAGCCGGAAGAAAGGCTGTGCGAGGCCAAGGGCTGCATCGGGCCGGGCAATTGCCGCGTCTCCAAGTCCCCCCAGCATCTGGACGAATATCTCTGGTACTGCCCCGCCCATGCCCGCGCCCACAACGAGTCCTGGGACTATTTCAAGGGCATGGACGATGCCGACATCGAAAGGTTCCGCGAGGAAGCCCTGCTCGGCCATCGTCCGACCTGGCCCCTGGGCAAGCGCGCCGCCAAGGCCCGCACCGGCACCCGCCACCAGGACCCGCTTCACGTCCATGACAGCCATGCATTGTTCGGGGAGGACACGGCCGAAAATCCCACCGGCCCACGCCGCCCGCAGCGCCACCTGACGCGGCTGCAGGCGATGGCGATGGACACGCTGCAGCTGGCGCATGACGCCACCTTGAACGAGATCAAGGCGCGGTATAAGGAACTTGTGAAACGGTTCCACCCCGACGCCAATGGCGGCGACCGGGGCGCCGAAGAGCGTCTGAAGCAGGTCATCAAGGCCTATGGCGTGTTGCGCCAGGCGGGCCTCGCTTAAGACGCTGCCGCGCCCCGTTGCCGCGAAGTCAGTTCCCGAGATCGATATGAGCGAAGCCCTGAATTCCGCCATGCTGCCCGACATCAAGGTCGATGCCGCGAAAGTCTTCGGCATCAAGACCGCGATGCAGGTGCCGGCCTTCTCGCAGCGGAGCGAGCATGTGCCGGAGATCGACGGCGCCTATCGCTTCGACCGTGAGACCACGCTGGCAATCCTGGCCGGTTTCGCCTTCAACCGCCGTGTCATGGTCCAGGGCTATCATGGCACCGGCAAGTCCACCCATATCGAGCAGGTGGCGGCGCGGCTCAACTGGCCCTGTATCCGCATCAACCTGGACAGCCATGTCAGCCGCATCGACCTGATCGGCAAGGACGCCATCGTGCTGAAGGACGGCCAGCAGGTCACCGAATTCCGCGAGGGCCTGCTGCCTTGGGCGCTGCAGCATCCGGTGGCGCTGGTGTTCGACGAATATGACGCCGGCCGCCCCGATGTGATGTTCGTGATCCAGCGCGTGCTGGAAGCATCCGGCCGCCTGACGCTGCTGGACCAGAACAAGGTGATCACGCCGCATCCGGCGTTCCGCCTGTTTGCCACCACCAACACGATTGGCTTAGGCGACACCACCGGCCTCTATCACGGCACCCAGCAGATCAACCAGGGCCAGATGGACCGCTGGAACATCGTCACCACACTCAACTACCTGGCGCATGACGCCGAGGAGGAGATCGTGGCGGCCAAGGTGCCCGGCTATGACAGGAAGACCATCGCCGCCATGGTCCGCGTCGCAGACATGACCCGCAATGCCTTCATCAATGGCGATCTTTCCACCGTCATGAGCCCGCGCACCGTCATCACCTGGGCGCAGAACGCGGAAATCTTCGGCGATGTCGGCTTTGCCTTTCGCCTCTCCTTCCTCAACAAATGCGACGAGCTGGAACGCGCATCCGTGGCCGAGTTCTACCAGCGCTGCTTCGGCGAGGAGCTGCCGGAAAGCGCCGCCAAGGTGCTGGTGGCATAGTTTCAATGTCATGGCCCGCGAATGCGGGCCACCCAGGTGACGTCTGCGCCGGATTTCCAGGCATCGCGTCATCCCCCTGGATGGCCCACGCTCGGATGGGCCATGACGAGATGGGATCAAAGTGTCGAAGCCTGAATCCCCCTCCGAACCCTTCAAAAGAGCCGTCGCCACGGCAGTGCGCAGCATCGCGGGCGAGCCGGAGATGGAAGTCTCCTTCTCCAGCGAGCCGTCGCAGCTCAAGGGCCTGAAGGCCCGCCTGCCCGCCCCCAGCCGGAACCTGCCGCCGCATGAGGTGGCGCTGGTGCGTGGGCAGGGCGACGCCTATGCCCTGCGAAAGGCCTACCACGAAGACCGGGTGCATGACCGCTTTCGTCCCGCCTCGCCCGACGGCGCCGCCATCTTCGAGGCGGCGGAGCAGGCGCGGGTGGAGGCCATCGGATCGCTGGCGATGAAGGGCGTCGCCGCCAACCTCGCCGCGGGCCTGGAACAGCGTCTGCTGCAGAAGGGCCTCGCCCGGGCCCATTCCCGCGAGGACGCGCCCCTGCCCGAGGTCATGGGCCTGATGGTGCGCGAGGCCCTGACCGGCGAGAAGCCGCCGGAAGCGGTCCGCCAGGCGGTGGAATTCTGGCGGCCCTATATCGAACAGCGCGCCGGCAAGGATCTGGCGAAGCTGCCGGAGACCCTGCGCGACCAGGCCGCCTTCGCGAAATTGACCCGCGCCATCCTGCGCGATCTGGCGCTGGGCGAAGAGAGCGACGCCGACCAGTCCAGCGAGGAGGAATCGCAGGAGAACAGCGACAGCGGCCAGGACGGCGAACAGGAGCAGGAGTCCCAGGAGCAGGAAAGCGCCTCCAGCGAGTTCGAGCAGTCGGAGGGCGAGGAAGGCCAGGAAGCCGAAGGTGAAGTCCAGGGCGAGCAGCAGGACGATCTGCAGGACGAAGCCACCGAGCCGGAGGATGGCGCCCGCCCGAACCGCCAGGAAGCGCCGTTCAGCCATACCGACGATTGGGGCTACAAGGTCTTCACCACCGCCTATGACGAAGAGATCGCCGCCGCTGAACTGTGCGATCCGGAGGAACTGGCCCGCCTGCGCGGCTTTCTCGACCAGCAGCTGGCGTCGCTGGCGGGCGTGGTCTCGCGCCTGGCCAACAAGCTGCAGCGCCTGCTGATGGCGCAGCAGAACCGGCATTGGGAATATGACCTGGAAGAAGGTCTGCTGGATGCCTCGCGCCTGCCCCGCATCATTATCGACCCGATGTATCCTCTCTCGTTCAAGCGCGAGAAGGACACCAATTTCCGCGACACCGTGGTGACGCTGCTGCTGGACAATTCCGGCTCGATGCGCGGCCGCCCCATCATGGTGGCGGCGATGTGCGCCGATATCCTGGGCCGCACCCTGGAACGGGTCGGCGTGAAGACGGAAATTCTGGGCTTCACCACCCGCGCCTGGAAAGGCGGCCAGGCCCGCGAGGCCTGGCTGGCCGCGGGCAAGCCGCCCGCGCCGGGCCGCCTCAACGATTTGCGCCATATCATCTACAAGGCCGCCGACGAGCCCTGGCGGCGGGCCAAGCGCAATCTCGGCCTGATGATGCGCGAGGGGTTGCTGAAGGAGAATATCGACGGCGAGGCCCTTACCTGGGCCCACAACCGCCTGATCGCGCGGCCGGAACAGCGCAAGATTCTGATGGTGATTTCCGACGGCGCCCCAGTGGACGATTCAACCCTGTCGGTCAACGCCGGCAATTACCTGGAAAAGCATCTGCGCAAGGTGATCGAGGAGATCGAGACCAAGTCCAGCGTCGAACTCACCGCCATCGGTATCGGCCATGACGTGACGCGCTACTACCAGAAGGCCGTCACCATCGTGGATGCCGAGCAGCTCGGCGGCGCCATGACGGAGCAGCTGACGGATCTGTTCGCGGAAGAGAGTGGACGGAGCAGAAAGCGCTAGGTCCGGCAACACCCGCCTCGCGCCACTACCCTGGACGTGCGCGCGCGCCGGGCGCCCATTTTTTTTGGTCGCG
>CAZYGO010000312.1:0-2583 GCA_964647455.1 uncultured Rhizobium sp. | reverse complement strand
TTGAGGCCGATCGCGGCGCGCTGGACATGCTGATCTGGTTACTGTCGATCCGGGACCGCAGCGGCGCAAACAGACCTGCCGAGATGACCTCCTGCGAGCGAAAGGGCAGCATCGTCGCCTCGACCGCTTGTGGGACATTGCGCAGCAGGTCGGTCAGCCGAACCGAGAACTCAGAACCTGGGCCGGCCTTTTCCGCCAAGCCGGCCGGTTCGAGGGTCCGCTGGGCCATTACCGGTGGCAGGAATTGCGAGAGCCCAAGCATAGCCTGGACGATGGTGTCGCGGACAAGATCGATGGCGCCGGGATGGGAGACCTTCATGATCCATGCCGACACCGCGTCACGGTAGCGGGCCGCATCAAACGCGGTGCCTTTGACCGGTGGTGTCGGGGCGGCGGCAAAGCCCTCCGCCTCGTACAGGGCCTGCGCCGACGGCAGCAGATTGCAGTACACTGCCGGAGGACAGCCCAGTTCATCCAGCCGCTCTCCCACCTCCTGCGCGAATTGTGCCGGGCTCGGAGCCGGCGTCGCGGAATGAACGGCACAGGCGCGCTGGTATAGTGCATGAGACTTGCGGCGGTCTCTCGCCGCGCTCACGGCGGGAAGACCGCGAATGAACCGGTACAGGCTAAGAACTGCCTTGCCTGCCCCGACCACCGCCGCGACCGGCAATATGACCACGGCGGCGATCGACCATCCAACAAGCCACAGCAGGACCGCTAGAAAGCTGTTCGGTCTCCCTCTCACCGTCAAATCTCCAGGACTGTCGGATCGGCCAAGGCCGTGTTGTCCATGAGAAAGGATTTCAGCTGGCGGAGCGCATCGGTCAGCCGCGCCTGATAGGTTTTGCCGTCGGCCGGTGTGTCGACGGTGAACCTATCGGGCATCTGGTTCATCAGGTCGCGGATGGTCAGGCTGAAGTCCTGCTCCCACTGCTCGGCTTCCTCGGGCGCCAACTTGCCGGCCAGGCGGGAATTTGGCGTGCGATGCAGGACCACGAAATCCTCCAGCTGCCGGCTGGTGATGACAGAAAGCTCCTCTTCCGAGAATTCGACATGGGCGATGACCTCGACCTGGCGGATGCCCCGCAGGAGGCCGGCAGACTTCTCTTTGTGTTCTATGTGGATGCGCATGGCCGCCCCCGTCGGTCTAGGTTGTCCTTCCCATGCATTTCGAAATGCCCAAGAAAGCCGTTAGGCTTTCTTGGGCTTCCATCCGGTCCCCCCTTTTCATTGGCTGACACCATAAAGTCGGGCCCGGCGATTTTGCCGCCAGGCAGGCAATGCGCTGATTTAATGTCTCGATTTCGCCCGGTGCCGATTCCATCGTGGGGGTACGGCATCCCCAACCGCATCCCCAACTGTATCCCCAACTGTATCCCCCCGCCAACGCGGGGCCCGGCTCGGAAAATCCGCATGCTATCGAGCATCATGGCCAAGCCCCGCCAGCCCGAGTTGCGCGACCACCCTGGGCGCCGCCCAGGGCCAGGTCCGCGCAAAATGCGCCCCGTTGAACGCGCAGGGCGCCCCGGGTGGCGGCCAGTGGCGCAACTGCGCGATGAAGGAAACGCAGACGGCACCGCCGGCGACCGCGTAGGCGCCGATGACCCCGGCCACCACAAGGGCGATGGTCAGGTTCGAGCCCTGCTCGATGGCGCGCCAAGCCGGGCGGGCCAGGAGCGCCAGAGCGAGTCCAAAACCGGCATAGGCCAGCAGGGCCCTGGCCACCATTGCCCCGACGATGGCGCGCTGAAGGCGCAGTCGCTTCGGCGACGCGGGGGGAAGAGCGAGCTTTCGCCTCATGGCCGGCCCCGCTGCTGTTCGCTCCTGGCCAGTATCAACCAGCCGGGCTCCGACATGACGACCTTCGCCCCGGCGGCCGTGAGCCAGTCGCGCAGACGGACGATTTCCCGCGGCTGGAGCGCAAGATCCCGTGCGTTTTTCATCAGCACCAGTTCGACCGTGACGCTCTTAAGGGGTGTTCCGTCGGGTTTTGGGAAATTCGAACCCTTCTTGTAGGCACTTTGAAGCCCGGTATTCTGCAATCCGTCGCTGGCAAAAAGGATAGTAAGTTGCGTGCCGGGGATGTGCAGACTCTGATCCGCGGCCAAGGACAGTATGCTTTCCACTATCGGACTCTTGTCAGATGCCGGCTGGTTCTGCAGATCACGCAGGTGAGCCTCAATCGGTCGAACAATCGAACGCTGGAACGCGTTTCGCGCCACATTGTCGCCGTCGCCAGCATCGCACTGGTCAACGATGGGCGCGGCTTCGGCGGTCGGCTCGCCAGCAGCGTCCAGCACCAGAACACGATCGCCCTGCTTCAGCGTCATGAGCTCCCGTTTAACCACAAAAGTGATCTCCCGGGGTTGAGCGGCAACGAGGGGATCACTCGTATCAAGCACGATCGCCAGTGTTCTCGGAGGCGGCCGATCGATGATGCAGTGCCGGGCATCAAGCCGCGCGGCCGGATGGGTAATCGCGAAGGCTCCCAGGCCACCGACAAGCAGCAGGCCTGTGCCGGCCATGAAATACCCCCGCATGCGCCTGCTTTTCCTGTTCATGGCCGTCCTCCCCGATCGGGCA
>CAZYGO010000311.1:0-2671 GCA_964647455.1 uncultured Rhizobium sp. | reverse complement strand
CCGGTGGACGCCGGGCCGGCGCAACGAATATTGTCGGCATGCCGCCGCGACCGACCGGCGGATGAACCAGCAGCAGGAGGGAAAGCGGTGTTCGAGGAATTCAAGAAATTCGCGATGCGCGGCAACGTCATCGACCTGGCGGTCGGTGTCGTGATCGGCGCCGCCTTTACCGGCATCGTCAATTCGATGGTCAACGACATCATCATGCCGCCGATCGGGCTGGCGCTTGGCGGCGTCGATTTCTCCAATTTCTTCATCGTCCTCAAGGGCACGCCGGAGGAGACGCTGGCCGCGGCCCGGGCCGCCAAGGACGTGACCATTAATTACGGTCTGTTCATCAACGCGGTGATCAATTTCCTGATCGTCGCGGCGGCCCTGTTCATGCTGGTGCGCCAGATCAACAAGCTCGCCCCGCCTCCGCCGCCGGCCGAACCGGCGACGCCGGAGGATATCCTGCTGCTGCGCGAGATCCGCGACAGCCTGAGGAAGTGACACCCTTCAAACCCCGCGCCCGCATGCCCATCTAGGGGGACGGAGGAAATCGTCATGAACCAGCGTCAACTGACCCCTGAGCAGCATCGCGTCCTGCGGGAACATGGAACCGAGCGGCCGGGCTCGAGCCCCCTCAATCATGAAAAGCGCCCCGGCGAGTTCGAATGTGCCGGCTGCGGCGCCCAGCTTTTCGACGCCAGCACCAAGTTCGACAGCGGCACCGGCTGGCCGAGCTTCTGGGACACGCTGCCCGGAGCGGTGAAGACCAGCACCGACGCCAGCCATGGCATGGTGCGGACCGAGTTCCACTGTGCCCGGTGCGGCGGCCATCTCGGCCATGTCTTCAATGACGGGCCGGGGCCGACCGGGCTGCGCTACTGCACGAACGGCTGCGCCCTGGACTTCAAGCCGGAAGAAAAAGCCTAGATCGGCGCAGCCATTCGAGTCTTTCTGGTCGCGCCGCCTGACGCGACGACCGGGCCGGGACGGCCCGGTCTGCTGGGCGGTCGCTCGCTGGCTGCGCCCTGAACTGCAAGCCGGAAGAAAAAGCCTAGATCAACGCGCCGTTTGCGTCTGCTAGCCTGGCGGGATCACGAAAGCGCCGGGTTCCGCCGCGGCGTCCTCGTCCGGTGCTGCATGACCGCGCGCCTTGGCTTCGGCGGCCCGCAGCGCGGCGCCTTCCGGCCCGTCCAGCGCCGCCTTGGCCTTCCTGCCCAGCGCCGGAATGCGGGCGCGGTTCTTCTGCACGAACCCCGCCTGGTCCTTGAGGAAGGCGCGGCTGGCCTCATAGTCGCCCTCGCCCACGATCTGCTTGCGCTTGCGTGCCGGGGCCTTGGCGGCCGCCTTGCGCGCCGGGGCTTTCCGCGCGGTCTTCGCGGCGGCCTTGCGCGCGGCTTTGCGGGCGGCCTTCTTCGCGCCGCGCCCCGCCGCTCCGGCCTTCTTCACCGTCCTGGATTTCTTCGCCGTCTTCCTTGCCGCCATCTCACTCCTCCGGAAAGAACCATCAGCTCTCGCGGCAACGGACGGGCAGGCGGTTTGTTCCGCCGTAAAGAACAAGGCCCGCCGCAAGGATGCGGCGGGCCTTTTTCGTTTCGCGGCCTTTACGGCAGCTGCTCGGTCGGCGGAATCACCGGCACGGGGGCCGGGGCGGGCGCGGCCTTCTTCTTCGGGGCGGCCTTTTTCCTGGCCGGGGCCTTCTTCTTGGCCTTCTTGGCCGGCTTCTTGGCGGCCTTCTTCGCCGCCTTCTTGGCGACTTTCTTGGCGGCCTTCTTCTTCGGAGCGGCCTTTTTCGCTTTCTTGGACTTCTTCGCCTTCTTCTTGGATGCCATGCAGTGATCTCCTCTTTGGTCTGCAGCTTGCGGCGCCGCGGTCAGCCCCCGCCGGCACATCAACGCAAACTGCACGAAAAAACCCTACGCGCGTTCCGGCGAACAGGCGAGAGGGCGCGGGTCGTTCCGGCGGGATTTTTTTGCTATCGATGCGCGCATGGCGCTCTATCTCGAAGACCTCGGCGCGGGACAGCGCTTCATCAGCGGCGAGGCCGTGATGACGGCCGCAGCGATCAAGGCCTTCGCATCCCAGTTCGACCCGCAACCCTTCCATCTCGATGAAGCGGCGGCCGAGGCCAGCTTCTTCCAGGGACTGGCGGCGTCCGGCTGGCATACCGCCGCCGTCACCATGCGGCTGCTGGTGGAATCGGACATGCCCCTGGCAGGCGGCCTGATCGGCGCGGGCGGCGAGCTTACTTGGCCGCGCCCCACGCGCCCGGGCGATGTGCTGCATGTGGAAAGCGAGGTGCTGGCCGTGACGCCGTCAAAATCCAAGCCGGATCGGGGACTTGTCACGGTGCGCAGCCGCACCCTGAACCAGCGCGGTGAAGTGGTTCAGGACATGACGACCAGGATGCTGGTCTGGCGCAGGCCGGCCTGACTTTCTCGCTCTGGCGAAGCACGCCGGCGAAGGCGGGAAGGCTCAGGCCAGGCGGGCCGCGCCGGACTCCCCCGCGTGCCGCAGCCGCGCGTCCTCCAGGTCGAGTTCGCGCTCTATCCGCCGCCGCGCCTCGTCATCGATCTCGCCCCTGGCATAGATGGCGGCGATGGCGGCCCGTTCGGCCTCGACGAAATCCAGCTGCAGCCGGGTGGCGGCATTGAAGGCCTCGGCCTGGGCGCCGATCAGCCCC
>CAZYGO010000310.1:0-3544 GCA_964647455.1 uncultured Rhizobium sp. | reverse complement strand
CGGCAGCCCCACCACGGTGGACCAGGCGCCCGAAATCTCCTTCACGAAAATTTCCGCCCGGCCCTGGATGGCATAGCCCCCCGCCTTGCCCAGCCCCTCGCCGCCCGCGGCATAGGCTTCGATTTCGGCGCGCGGCAGGCGGCGGAAGGAAACCCGCGTCATCGCCGCCTTGGTGATGCAGCGCCCGTCCGGCGCGATCAGCGTCACCGCCGTGATCACCTGGTGGCGGCGGCCCGACAGAAGCTCCAGGCACTGTGCCACCGCTTGCGCGGTTTCGGCCTTGGGCAGGATGCGCCGGCCGCAGGCCACCACCGTGTCGGCACTTAATATGAAGGCGGGGCCGTCCTGGCGCGCCGCAGCGGCGCGGGCCTTGGCCTCGGCCAGGCGCAGCGCATGGATGCGGGGCAGTTCGCCCCGGCGCGGCGTTTCGTCAATGTCGGTGGAGACAATTGCATCGGGCACGATGCCGGCCTGCGCCAGCAGCGCCAGCCGGCGCGGGCTGGCCGAGGCCAGGATCAGCTTAGCGGAAGCGGTAATTGATCCGACCCTTTGTCAGATCATAGGGCGACATCTCGACCATCACCTTGTCGCCGGTGAGAACGCGGATGCGGTTCTTGCGCATCTTGCCCGCGGTGTGGGCGATGATGACATGGCCGTTGGCGATCAGCTTGACCCGGAAAGTCGCGTTGGGCAGCAGTTCCTCGACGATGCCCTCGAATTCCAGCTGTTCTTCCTTGGCCATTGATCCTCGTGAAATGGGTGAAGCGGGGCGGAGGTATGAATAAGAAAGTGAAGAAAAGCAAGGCTTGAGACGGCCTTGCCCCGGCTAAGCCCCTGTTTGGAAGCGGTCTTTGAGCTTTTTCAACAGCTCGTCGCGCACGGCACGATAGGCCGCCAGCCGCTGCTCCCGGCTGCCATCCACCAGGCTGGGGTCGGCCACCTGCCAGAATTCCACCGGTGTGGGCAGGTTTCGGGTCAGCTCCAGGGCGCGGTGCTGCGCCTGGGGCGACAGGGCCACGATCAGGTCGAACCGCCCCAGCCGCAGCTGGTCCACATGCCGGGGCGGGGCGGGAATGGCCAGCCCGATCTCGGCCAGCACGGCGGCGGAGAGCGGATCGGGCTCGCCGGGGGTGACGCCGGCCGATTCCGCCGCGCCGCCGCCGGCATTGTGCAGCACCGCCGCCATCGGCGAACGGATGGCGTTGCGGTTGCAGAGGAAGAGAACGGCGCCGCTCATGGCCGCAACTGCAACACGCAAATCAGGGTGAAAAGACGGCGGGCGGTGGCGAAATCGGTTTCGATCCGGCCCTGCAGCCGCTGGCGCAGTTCCGCGGCGCCTTCGTCATGCAGCGCCTTGCGCCCGGCATCCAGCGCCTCCACCTGCTGCGGCGTGGCGGTGCGGATCGCCTTGTAATAATTCTCGCAGACCAGCCAATAGTCGCGGATCAGCGCGCGCAGCGGCGCCAGCGACAGAAGGATGCGGGCATGATCCACCCCGCCGCGGCTGATGGCGAACACCAGCCGCCCCTCCTCGACCGCCAGGGTGAGCTCATAGGGACCGTTTGGCGAGCCCACCACCTCGAAGCTGTTGGCGTCCAGCAGGTCCAGCATCGCCACCTCGCGCTCCTGCTCGATGGCGCGGCTGAGCGAGACCATGCTCGCCTCGTCCAGCGTGATGGCGCTGAGGTGGAAGTTCATTCTTTGCGGTTCAGGCGGGCGGCAATGGACCGGGCATGCGCCTCAAGCCCCTCGGCCTCGGCCAGGGCGAGCGCCTCCGGTCCCAGCTTCTGCATGGCGGCGGGCGGCAGCGACAGAATCGTGGTGCGCTTCATGAAGTCCAGCACCGACAGGCCGGAGGAGAAGCGCGCCGTGCGCGAAGTCGGCAGCACATGGTTGGGCCCGGCGATGTAATCGCCCATCGCCTCGGGCGTGTGGCGGCCCAGGAACACCGCCCCGGCATGGCGCACCAGCTTGAGCAGCGCCTCCGGCTCGTCGGTGGCGATCTCCAGATGCTCCGGCGCGAAACGGTCGGACAAGGCGGGCGCGTCGGACAGCTTCTCGACCACGATGATGCCGCCATAGCTGTTCCAGCTTTTCCCGGCGATTTCCTGGCGCGGCAGCAGGGCGATCTGGCGCGTCGCGGCTTCGGCGACGCGGTCGGCGAAGGCGACGTCATCGGTGATCAGGATGGATTGCGAGGAAGCGTCATGCTCGGCCTGGCTCAGCAGGTCGGCGGCGATCCACTCCGGATCGTTCTTGCCGTCGGCGATGACCAGGATTTCCGACGGCCCGGCGATGGAATCGATGCCGACACGTCCAAAGACCTGACGTTTGGCGGCCGCAACATAGGCATTGCCAGGCCCCACGATCTTGTCCACCGGGGCGATGGTTTGCGTGCCATAGGCCAGCGCCGCCACCGCCTGCGCCCCGCCGATGCGGTAGATTTCGGAAACGCCGCCGCGCCGCGCCGCCGCCAGCACCAGCGGATTGATCTTGCCGCCCGTGGCGGGCGTCACCATGACGATGCGTTTGACGCCCGCGACCTTGGCCGGGATGGCGTTCATCAGCACCGAAGACGGGTAAGCCGCCGTGCCGCCGGGGACGTACAGCCCGACACTGTCCACCGAAGTCCAGCGCCAGCCAAGTTCCGCCCCCACCGCGTCGGTGAAGCGTTCGTCGGCGGGAACCTGTTTGCGGTGATAGGCCTCGATGCGGTTTGCCGCGACCTCTATGGCCGCCAGCCGTTCGGCGGTGACCTGCGCCACCGAAGCGCCGATCTCGTCCGCCGACAGCGCCAGCGTCTCCACCGTCACACCGGCGCGGTCATATTTGTTGGTCAGTTCGACTAATTTCTCATCACCATACAGAACGACTTCGGCGAGAATTCCCTTCACGACATCGTCAACGTTTTTCTCCTCCTCGCGCTTGGCGAAGAGCAGGTTCTCGAAATCCTGCGCGAAGCCGGCATCGCGCGTGTTCAGGCGGCGCGCCATCACGCGTCTCCGTGGTTTGGCGTGCCGCGCGCCGTCCAGGGCTGCGTCAGGTCGGACAGTTCGGCGGCAATGCACTCCACTTCCAGGCGGATGGCGCCGCCGCCGGCCAGCACGATCTCGATCGTGCCCGCCGGATCGTCCACCGCCGCGGGCGTGAAGGTCAGCGCCAGGATGGAGACGACCGCGTTCCCGGCGCCCAGCTTCACATTCCTGGTCCGCACCGCCAGCACGCCGTCGAAATGCAGCCCGGCGCGCACCCGGGTCTTGCCGCCCTCTTCCCATTTCAGGCGGTTGACGATGGCGGCGAAGCGGCGCTGCTTCGGCAGCCAGGCGAAATCGCCCAACTGGCCCACGGCATCCTGCAGCCGCGCCGACAGGATGGTCAGGTCCTCGGCATCCTGGGCAGCCAGTATCATTCGGGAATCCGCGCAATGTCGGCGCCGGCGCGGGAGAGCTTGTCCTCCAGCCGGTCGAAGCCGCGGTCCAGGTGATAGACCCGGCCCACCATGGTCTCGCCTTCCGCCGCCAGCCCCGCCAGCACCAGGCTGACC
>CAZYGO010000309.1:0-7528 GCA_964647455.1 uncultured Rhizobium sp. | reverse complement strand
CTCGGCGGCGAGCTTCGCGAGGCGTCGCGTGTTTGTTCCCCACCCGTGATACCCGAACGTATAGACCACCGGAGGGGGCTTCTACACGCTCCGATCGGACCACACGAGCACCGAGGTCGCCATCAGAATGATGCACCTGGGCGCCGTCGGTGAGAGCCTCTTGTCGGCGATGGCCTCGGGGCCGTACCCTCGTCACGCGAATGCCCTCCAAGCGCGACGTCCTTGCCCTCCTGACCCGTGACGAACTTCTAGAGGCTGCTGACCGCTTCGAGCTGACAGTCGCCGACCGACGCGTGAAGGACCAGTTGGTCGACGCGGTCGCCTCGTCGAAGAAGGCCGTCCTCGCCGAAGTCCTGCCTCCTCTCTCCCGCGACCGCCTGAAGGAGATATGCCGCGGGCTCGGGCTCGACGACGCCGGGAAGGAGAAGGCGGTCCTGGTCGAACGCCTTACGGGGGCGCCCTCAAAGCTCGCCGTCGCCGGCCGGGCCAACGGCGCGTCGCGCGAGGTGTCGCCTCCCGTCGAGAAAGTCGACCTCTCCCCGTCCGACCACCTCACAATCGACCGCCTCGAGGGGTACCTCTGGTCGGCGGCGGACATCCTCCGTGGATCGATCGACTCGTCGGACTACAAGAACTTCATCTTCGGATTGCTCTTCTTGAAGCGCCTATCGGACCGCTTCGACGAAGAGTGCGAGGCGCTGGTCGCGGGCGGTCATGACCCGGAGGACGCCGACGAGCACGACTTCTTCGTCCCCAAGCGGGCGCGGTGGTCGGAGATCCAGAAGGTCGCGACCAACATCGGAGAAACACTTAACAAGGCGTGCGCGGCGCTCGAAGAGAAGAACTCGGCGCTGGAGGGCGTTCTCGCGGGCATCGACTACAACGACGAGAGGAAGCTCGGCGACGCGCGCAACCGGGATGCTGTGTTGGCTCGGCTGGTCCAACACTTCTCGAAGCTGAACGTCCGCAACTCAAACCTGTCCGAGCCGGACATGCTGGGGCGAGCGTACGAGTACCTGATCGAGAAGTTCGCCGACGACGCCGGCAAGAAGGGCGGCGAGTTTTACACGCCACGAATGGTGGTGCGGCTGATCGTCGAGCTGCTCAAGCCGACGGAGGGGATGCGGATCTGCGACCCGACCTGCGGTTCGGGCGGCATGTTGATCGAGTGCGCGCACTACCTGGAACGGCACGGGCAGAATCCCAAGAACCTCTCGTTCTTCGGGCAAGAGAAGAACCTCGGCACCTGGGCCATTTGCAAGATGAACATGCTGCTGCACGGGCTTGGGTCGGCGAAGATCGAGAAGGGCGACACGATCCGCGAGCCCAAGCTGGTCGACGGCGGTGTGCTGCGTATGTTTGACCGCGTGATCGCAAATCCCCCTTTCTCACTCGACGAATGGGGGCGCGAGGTCGCCGAGCACGACGGCTACGCGCGCTTCCGGTTCGGCGTGCCGCCGAAGGGTAAGGGCGACCTCGCGTTTGTGCAGCACATGATCGCGACGACCAACAAAACGGGGATGGTCGGGGTGGTGATGCCTCACGGCGTGCTGTTTCGGGGCGCCGCGGAGGGAGACATCCGCAAGGGCATCTTGCAGGAGGATCTGGTCGAGGCGGTGGTGGGGCTACCGTCGAACCTCTTTTACGGGACGGGCATTCCCGCGGCGATCTTGGTGCTGAACCGAAAGAAGCCGGTCGAGCGTCAGCGGAAGGTGCTGTTCATCGAGGCTTCGCGGGAGTTCCGGGAGGGCTCGGCGCAGAACTACTTGCGCGAGGAAGACGTCGCGAAGATCGCGGCGGCGTTCCACGCGTTCGAGGACGCGGACAAGTACGCCCGTGTCATCGGCCTCGACGAAATCGAGAAGAACGATTTCAATCTGAACCTCAGTCGATACGTCGTGACGGCGGAGGTCGCGGTCAAGGTGGAGGTGGCGAGCGCGATCGCCAAACTCAGAGACCTGGAGAAGGCGCGCGGCGATGCCGAGGCCCGGATGAACGGCTACCTCAAAGAGCTTGGCTATGACGCCTGAATCCGCGCCGCCTGGTTGGCGGCGCGCGAGCTATGGCGATGCTCTCGCTGAAACCGACGAACGCGCGGGCGAACGAACGCACTTGCCGGTGTTGTCGGTGACCAAGAGCCGCGGTCCAATGTTGGCGAGCGAACGTTTCGGGAAGACCATGCACGGTCGGGACCTGTCCCGTTACCGAGTGGCTCCGCGAAACCACGTCGTCGCCGATCCAATGTTGCTTTGGGATGGTTCGATTGGCATTCAGCGAGTAGTTGATGCCGGACTCGTAAGTCCAGACTACCGCGTCTATAAGCCGACCGAGTCGGCGGAGCCCTCTTTCGTTGCGCACCTGGTTCGCAACCCACTCGTGCTCTCCTACTACCAAGGTGGGGCCAGAGGGACGAACGTACGTCGCAATCGCATTGGGCGTGCGGACTTCCTCTCAATTCCCGTGTCGCTTCCACCCCTCGGCGAGCAGCGCCAGATCGCTGCCATTCTCTCCGCGGTGGACGATGCCATCGAGGCCACGCAGGCGGTCATCGAACAGCTCCAAGTCGTGAAGAAGGCGATGATGGCCGAGTTGCTTGTGCGCGGCCTGCCGGGGCGCCACACGCGCTTCAAGCAGACGGAGATTGGCGAGGTTCCTGAGGAGTGGGACGTCGTTCGGCTTGATTCGTCGGCCGTGGTCCAGACCGGGGTCGCCAAGGGGAAGTCGGTCGACGACGGAGTCGAGCTTCCGTACCTCAGGGTCGCCAATGTTCAGGACGGCTTCGTGGACCTCACGGAGATGAAGTCGATTCTCGTTGAGAGGTCGTCTGTAGATCGCTTCCGTCTGCGCGAGGGCGATGTTCTGTTCACGGAGGGGGGCGATGCCGATAAGCTGGGCCGAGGCTGCGTATGGCGAGGCCAGATCGACCCTTGTCTTCATCAGAATCATGTCTTCGCCGTGCGCCCGGACGCACAGCGCCTGCGGCCGGAGTTCCTCGCTTTATGGGCGGCCAGCTCCAGAGGCAAGGCGTACTTCCTCGATTGCGCGAAACAGACGACCAACCTAGCGTCGATCAATTCGACTCAGTTGAAAGCCCTGCCGGTACCGTTGCCATCCGCAGAAGTGCAAGACGAGGTCATCAGCGTGATCTCCTCGATCTCGAATCGGGTCGATGCGGAACGCGCGTGCCATGAGCAATTGATGATCACCAAGGCTGCCCTCACGTCCGTCCTCCTCACCGGTGAGGTTCGCGTCACCCGCGACGAGGCAGCGGCGTGACCCCCCCCGGCAAGGGCTGGAACGAGGAGAACCTCTCCGAGAACCCCGCCGTCGAGCACCTCGGCCGCCTCGGCTGGACCTACGTGCGACCTGAGGATCTCGACGTCGAGCGCGAGTCGCTCAAGCAGGTCGTCCTGCTCAAGCGGTTCTCCACGGCGCTCAAGAAGCTTAACCCGTGGCTTTCCGAGGACAACCTCCAACGCGCCGTCCGCGCCGTCACGGGCGCGCAGTCGACGAGCCTCATCGAGGCGAGCGAGAAGCTCTACACGACGCTGACCTATGGCATCGCACTGGAGCAGGACCTCGGGGACGGGAGCGGCAAGAAGAACCACCCGGTACGGTTCCTCGACTTCGAGGACCCGAAGCGCAACGAGTTCCTCGTCACCCGCCAGTTCAAGGTTCACGGCACGAAGAAGAACATTCGCACCGACCTGATGTTGTTCGTCAACGGCATCCCCCTTGGGATCATCGAATGCAAGAGCCCGACCCTCGGTGACGGCTGGAAACACGAAGCCCTCGACCAGTTCTCCCGCTACCAGGAGAGCGAGGATCGGTACCGCGAGCTGGGCACGCCGAAGCTATTTGAGACGATCCAGGTGTTGGTCGCCACGTGCGGGCAGGCCGCCGTGTACGGCACGGTCCTGACGCCGCACCGGTTCTTCGTCGAGTGGAAG
This sequence comes from uncultured Rhizobium sp., assembly GCA_964647455.1. Taxonomy (GTDB): domain Bacteria; phylum Pseudomonadota; class Alphaproteobacteria; order Micropepsales; family Micropepsaceae; genus Rhizomicrobium. Next base: position 3,578 of record CAZYGO010000309.1, on the reverse strand, counting down.
TCGACGTACCCGCACGGCGAGGCCGACCTTGAGCGAGACCTCGGCCGGAAGCCCAACGCCCAGGAGATCCTGTTCGAGGGGATGCTGCCGCCCACGAGCTTCCTCGACCTGGTGCGGAACTTCGTCGTGTTCGAGCGCGATGAGAGGACCGGGCGCATAGTGCGGAAGCTGTGCCGGTACCAGCAATTCGCCGCGGTGAACAAGGCGATCGACCGCGCCAGGAACGCTAAGAAGCCCACCGAGCGTGGCGGCGTCGTGTGGCACACCCAGGGTTCCGGCAAAAGCCTCACGATGTTGTGGCTGGCGCTGAAGCTGCGACGCGATCCGACGCACGAGAACCCAACGCTGGTGATCGTTACCGATCGCAAGGACCTGGACGAGCAGATCGCCAAGACGTTCGTCGCGTGCGGGTTCCCGAACCCCGACCAGGCTGAGAGTGTGCGGGACCTGCGGGAGCTGCTGTCCGGGCCGTCGGGGAAGACTATCCTCACCACGGTGCAGAAGTTCCAGGAGGTCGAGGGGCGCGGCGATGCCTCGAAGCGACGCGTGCGCGAGGAGTACCCGCTGCTGTCGACCGCAACGAACATCTTCGTGCTTGCCGACGAGGCGCACCGGACGCAGTACGGCGGGCTCGCCGCGAACCTGCGCAAGGCGCTGCCGAACGCGTGCTTCTTCGGCTTCTCGGGGACGCCCATCGACAAGAAGGATCGGTCTACCCGCGAGACCTTCGGGCCGTACATCGACACGTACACGATTGAACAGGCGGTGGCGGACGGCGCGACGGTGCCCATCTACTACGAGGGGCGCCTTGCCGAGGTTCGGATCGTCGGCCACACACTGGATGCCGTCTTCGACCGCGTGTTCGCCGATCGGACCGAGGACGAGCGCGAGGCCATCAAGAAGAAGTACGGCCGCGAGTCCGCCATCGCGGGCGCGCCTAAGCGCGTCGAGCGCATCTGTCTCGACATCATCGAGCACTACACGACCCACATTCAGCCGGGCGGGTTCAAGGCGCAGATCGTGGCGGTCAATCGCGAGACCGCGGTGCTGTACAAGGAGACCCTCGACCGCTTGCAGGGGCCACAGTCGGCGGTGGTCATTTCGGCGTCGAACAAGGATGACGACAAGATCGTTCGTCACCACCTGTCCGAGGAGCAGCGCAAGGACGTCATCGGGCGCTTCTGCAAGCCGAGCGATCCGCTGTCCATTCTGGTGGTGTGCGACATGTTGCTGACCGGCTTCGATGCGCCGGTGGAGCAGGTCATGTACCTGGACGCGCCGTTGCGCGAGCACACCCTGCTACAAGCGATCGCGCGCGTGAACCGCGTCAGTGACAAGAAGGACTATGGCCTGATCGTCGACTATTGGGGCGTATCCGAGTCACTGCAGGAGGCGCTGGCCATCTTCGCGCCGTCGGACGTCAAGGGCGCCATGACCCCCAAGAGTGATGAGCTGCCGCGGCTGCAGGCGCGCCACGCGGCCATGTTGCGGTTCTTCGTGCGCGTGAAGGACAAGGACGATTTGGAGGCGTGCGTCGTCATCCTCGAGCCTGAGGACGTCCGCGCCGAGTTCGACCATGCGTTCCGGCGGTTCGCCGAGTCGCTGGACATGATCCTTCCCGATGCCGCGGCCCTACCGTACGTCGGGGACGCGAGATGGTTCGGGAAGATTCGAGCCAGCGCCGCGGCCCGTTATCGCGACGGCAAGGTCGACGTCTCCGACTGCGGCGCCAAGGTTCAGAAGCTGATCGAGGAGGCGGTGATAGCCGAGGGCATCCAGATCCTCGTCAAGCAGGTCTCCCTGTTCACGCCCGAGTTCGAGCAGAAGCTTGCGTCGCTGAAGAGCGACGAGGCGCGGGCCAGCGAGATGGAGCATGCGCTCAAGAGCGAGATCCACGTGAAGCTTGAGGAGGACCCCGCTTTCTACTCGTCCCTGCGCGAGCGCCTGGAGAAGCTCATCGAAGACTGCAAAGCCAAGCGCCTCGACGCCGCCCAGCAGCTCAAGCTGTTCGAGGCGTTGCGTGGCGAAATGCGCGGGCGCGCGGACGTCGCCCAGAGCCTGGGCATGAGCGAGACCAGCTTCGCCATCTATGGCCTCATCGCCGATCCCCGACCGAGTCGCGCGGCCGACGCGAGCGGCGCCAGCTACGCTGCGACAGTCGACGAGTCGAAGAAGGAGCTGGCCGGCATTCTGGAGGAGCAGTTGGAGCCCCAGGTGACCATCGTCGACTGGGTCACGAAGGACGACGTCCAGAAGGAGATGCGGCGCGTGATCAAGCGCCAGCTCCGCGCCGCGGGCTTCGCGCCGGACAAGATCGACCCGACCGCGGAGAGCGTCGTTGACCTAATGAAGAGGCGACGCGGCCGGTGACAGGGATGGCGATGGAACGCTCGGGGATTCGCTGGGGGACGACCCAGATCCCGTACCTGATTCGCCGCAGTGCCCGCCGAGAGACCGTGTCAGTCGCGGTCGATCCGTCGGGTCGGGTCGTGCTCACGGCACCGGAGGCGACCCCGGTCGAGCGCCTTGATCGGGTAGTGCGGCAGAAAGCCAAGTGGATCGTCGAACGGGTTCGGCATGGCGAGCGGCTAACACGTCCCGCGGTCCGCGAGTTCGTCTCGGGCGAGACGCTGCTGTACCTGGGGCGACACTACCGGCTCCGCGTCGTCGATGCGCCGACGGTGACGCCAGCGCGGCTAGAGCGGGGCTGGCTGGTCGTCACGGCGAAACACGGGCACGAAGATCGCACCCGGCTCGTGCGCGCGGCCCTGATCGCCTGGTACCGATCGCGAGCGAAGACACAGCTTCGCGAGCGCACGGAGAGGTGGGCCGACCGTATGCACTTGCATCCGAACGGTGTGCTTGTCCGCGATCCCCAGCGCCGGTGGGGGAGCTGCGATCCGGCGGGGACGCTGCGGTTCAGTTGGCGTGTCGTGCAAGCGACTCCCCGGCTCATCGAGTACGTCATCGCCCATGAGCTGACCCACCTGTGGCACACGCACCACACGGCCGCGTTTTGGGCAGCCCTGGGCCGAATCATGCCGGACTACGAGGCGCGTCGCGCGGACCTCCGACGGGTCGGGCCAACCTTCATCTGGTGAAACAGCCAACTGCGATGCCGTCGGAGAGGTGTACGCGATGAACGAGCAAGCGCTCTGGGTCGTCCGGGCAGGAGAGGGCGGCATCTACGCCGACGAGTTCGAGACGCTAGGAATCGTTGCGATCGGCTGGCGAGAAGTCGGCACCATCGCTGCGGGCGAGGACGATGAACGGCTTGATGCGAGATTTGCGTCGACGTACTCGCAGTGGAAAGAAGGCGCGCGGCGGAACGGCGTTGGCCAAGTTCGTCGGTTCCTGCGTGAGGTCAAAGTTGGCGACCTCGTTGCAACGTATTCGCCTGGCCGTCGCCTGTACCTCTTGGGGACCGTCGCCGGGGATGTCGCTTGGCGGGAGCACGAGCTACCGCGCGCTCGAGCCGTCGCGTGGACGCGGCAGGTGTCCAGGGACGTCCTCTCCGATGCGCTTCGGAACTCACTGGGGTCGACTCTGACGTTGTTCCGCATCGACCCCGTCGCGGC
>CAZYGO010000308.1:0-2870 GCA_964647455.1 uncultured Rhizobium sp. | reverse complement strand
CATGTCGATCTGATGCTGGTGGGTGACAGCCTGGGCATGGTGATGCATGGCCTGGAAACCACGCTGGGCGTGACGCTCGACATGATGATCACCCATGGCAAGGCGGTCATGCGCGGCAGCGCCCGCGCCCTGGTGGTCGTGGACATGCCGTTCGGCAGCTATGAGGAATCGCCGGAAGTGGCGTTCCGCAACGCCGCCCGCGTCATCCAGGAAACCGGCTGCACCGCGGTCAAGCTGGAAGGCGGCGCCCGCATGGCCCAGACCGTGAAATATCTCACCCAGCGCGGCATTCCGGTGATGGGCCATATCGGCCTGACGCCCCAGAGCGTGCATGTCGCCGGCGGGTTCCGCACGGTGGGCCGCACCCAGGAAGAATGGCCGGCCATCGAGGCCGACGCCCAGGCCCTGGCCGAGGCCGGCACCTTCGCCATCGTGCTCGAAGGCATGGCCGAGCCGCTGGCCGCCAGCATCACCGCGGCGATCGCCATCCCCACCATCGGCATCGGCGCCAGCAGCGCCTGCGACGGCCAGGTGCTGGTGATGGAGGACATGCTGGGCCTCAATCCCAACCCGCCGAAATTCGTGCGGGAATACGCCAATCTCGGCCCGGCCATCGAGGCCGCCGTGAAGGCCTATGCCGCCGACGTCCGCTCCCGCAGCTTCCCGGGGGTGGAAAATGTCTATCCGATGAAAAAAGCCCAATAAAAGCCGTAAGCTAGGGCTAATCCTGCCGGCCCTGCGCATTGCGCGAAGCCGCCGCGCGGGCTAAGGAAACCGGCCAGGCTCCGCCCCGGTTCAAAAGGATATTGCCCGTTGAGTGACATCTTCCGCGAGGTCGAGGAGGACGTTCGGCGCGAACGTCTCGAAAAGTTCTGGAAGTCCTACGGCACCTGGATCATCGCCTTTGCGGTGCTGGTGCTGGCGGCCGTCGGCGCCTATGAATTCTGGCAGCGCCGCGAAGACGCCGCGCGGGCGAAGGCGGGCGACGCCTTCACTGCCGCCCAGCGCATTTCCGATCCCGGCCAGGCCGCGCCTGCTTTCGCCAAGCTGGCCGACACCAGCAAGGGCGGCTATGGCTTGGTCGCCCGCCTCTCCCAGGCCAATGCCCTCTATGCCAGCGGCCGCCCGCTGGACGCCATCAACCTCTACAAGCAGATCGCCGAGTCCGACAAAGGCGAGGTCGGCGCCGTGGCGCGGCTGCGTGCCGCCTGGGCGCTCTCGTCCAGCGCCCCGCGCGCCGACCTGGAGAAGCTGCTGGCGCCGCTCGACACACCCACCAGTGCCTGGCGCCCGCTGGCACGCGAAATCCTCGCCTTCGCCGATTACCGCGGCGCCAAGGTGAAGCAGGCCTCTGCCGCCTATCACGCCCTGGCCGATGACGCCCAGGCCCCCGATTCCCTGCGCGTGCGTGCCCGCGCCATGGCCGGTTTCCTGGACAGCGGCGCCGGCAGCGACAGCGGCGTGGTGCCGCCGCCCGCACCGCCACCACCGGCGGCACCCGCGCAATGAGATCGCGCCTTGCGTTTCTGGGGGCCGCGCTTTCGGCCGTGCTGCTGCTGTCCGGCTGCCGCGAGGTGACGGACTGGATCGGCGATACCTTCTCCCAATCCCACCGTTCGAATTTGCGCGGCCTGCGCGTCTCGCTGCTCAACAGCGAGGAGGAATTGCAGGTCGATCCCGCAGCGGCCGCCGTGCCGGTGCGCCTGCCCGCGCCCTTCCGCAATCCGGACTGGACCCAGCCGGGCGGCTATCCCTCCAACGCCCTTTATCACCTGGAAGCACCCGGTCCGCTGCGGGAAATATGGTCGCGCGACGCCGGCAAGGGCACCGACGATGACAGCATGCTCACCGCCGCGCCGGTGGTGGGCGGCGGGCGCATCTATGTGCTGGATGCCGAGGCTCACATCCGGGTCTTCCGCGTTTCCGACGGCCGTCCGCTCTGGGACAAGCGCCTGGCGCCCAAGAACGGCACCGACATGCCGACGCTGTGGGGCCTTCTGGGCAACCCCAACACGATCCAGCCGCCCGCGGGCATGGGCGGCGGCGTCGCCTTCGACGACAACAAGATCTTCGTCACCTCCGGCTTCGGCGTGCTGCACGTGATGGATGCCGGCACCGGCCGGGAAATCTGGCAGCGCAACCTTGGCCTGCCCATCCTCAACGCGCCCACCATCAAGGACGGACGCGTCTTCGTTTCCACCCACGACAACCATTTCTACGCCATGGCCGAAGCCGATGGGCGCATTCTGTGGGACCATCAGGCCATCACCGAGCCGGCCAGCCTGCTCTCCAGCACCAGCGCGGCGGTGGCGGGCGAATTCGTGCTGGCGCCTTTCACCTCGGGCGAACTGATCGCCTTCCGGGTCCAGAACGGCCAGCAGGCCTGGGGCGACATCCTTTCGCGCACCGGCAATGTCACCCAGATGTCCGAGATTGACACCATCGCGGGACGGCCGGTGATCGACCGCGACATGGTGTTCGCCACCAGCCAGTCCGGCGTTACCGTCGGCATCAACCTGGCCACCGGCGACCGCGCCTGGGTCAAGAATGTCGGCGGCATCCAGACCCCCTGGGTGGCGGGTGACTATGTCTATGTGGTGGACAACCAGGCGCGGGTGATCTGCCTGACCCGCAAGGACGGCAAGGTCCGCTGGGTGCACCAGTTGCCGGGCTTCGGCGATCCGGACAAGAAGCGCTACCCCATTCTCTGGGCCGGGCCGGTGCTGGTCTCCAACCGGCTGATCGTGGTTTCGAACACCGGGGTGATCGCGGCGATCTCGCCCTACACCGGCAAGGAGATGGGGCGCGAGACCTTCGAGGGCGGCTCGATGATCGCGCCGGTCGTGGCCAACAGCACGCTTTACCTGCTC
>CAZYGO010000307.1:0-2652 GCA_964647455.1 uncultured Rhizobium sp. | reverse complement strand
ATACTGCGTATGGCCTCGGCTGTGAGCGGGACAACGTTGGCGATTTGCGGTGCGCTGGCACCCTTTGCCAGTTGCAACAAAGCTAAGGCTCGCAGGACAACCCGAACCTGCTGGACGCCGCTGCTCAAGAGCTTGGCAAGCTCTCTTTGATGCTTCGGCGCGATGTCAAAACTCAGAGGTGGACGACCCATACCTCGAGTATGCGCCAAAACAATTCTACATAAAACTGGTTTTATCAGATCTTCAAGCGGTCAAAGACCTAGTCTTGGGATGCACGATAGGACTGAACATATTCGCTGGCCAGGCGCCGGCGCTTGAGCCAGCCGGACAAATATTCAATCTGACAGCGACCGCCGAACTCGTTCCTCAAGTGGCCGAGCCCTCGCGGCCTCTGTTCAAGGAGTTTCGAAAGTTGATTCTGCGCAAATGCGATTCCGCTCGTCAAGAAGAAGCGCGCAGGATCTTCGAGAGGCAGCCGTTCGGCGAACTCGAGCGCCTGGACACTCAAAAACTCCTGGATGTCTCCCAGGGAGTTGCCAGAGAGGAACTGGAAAATGAAGAATGGCTGCGCCTGATGGCCAAATTCAGTAACTGTAGCTACGAACAAGTGCGCGTTGCCATTCTCGAGTTTCTCGACACAGACGTCTTCAACGTCTCGGCGGAAAACTGCGCTTCATTCCTCGATCCAATCATCGACTCCTGGGATATCGATCTCAAGACCTTCGGCATGGCAGTCGTCCCAAACCGCCGGCTCACAACAGCGAACCTCAAACGATTTGAGTTTGCGGAACAAGAATCCCCACAGCCCGTCGCCATTGAACCAGGGCTCGACCAGTTCCTAAAGGACAGGTCGCTGAGCGGCGATGTGACCGAAGAGGAGATCGCGTTTCTGAAGGCCTTGAATTTGAGAGGAAAGCGACCCTCGCCGATTTACTACTACCGGGAGCTGCAGAATCTGAGGGATCCTCTTCATTTCCCCTCTATAGCGCAGCCCGGAGAAAACTGACCGATTGATCGAAGCGGCGCCAGACCGTCAGGCAGCAAAGGAATGCCTTCATGAATAGCACTTCGAGAGTCCGTAAGATCGCCTTTGTCGGCGACCACTTGCCGCGCAAGTGCGGCATTGCCACGTTCACGTCCGATCTGCTTGCCGCCGTGGTAAGCGCCCACCCGCAGAGCCAGTGCCTCGCCGTATCTGTCAACGACATTCCGGGCGGCTACGAATACCCGGAAGTCGTTCGCTTCGAAATCGAGGAGCAGGATCTGTCGTCCTATCTGCGCGCAGCGGATTTCCTCAATATCAGCAACGTGAACATCGTCTGCCTGCAGCACGAGTTCGGTATTTTCGGCGGACCGGCCGGTGGTCACATCCTGGCACTCTTGCGGGAATTGAGAATGCCTGCCGTCACAACGCTTCATACCGTGCTTCGGGAACCGTTACACTGCGGAAACCACTTGGGTAATCGTGCGGGAGGTAGCCTGCCATTGAGCGCCTTTTCTCGCGCGCATCAGCCTGATCCGCACAGCCGTCTCGGATAGGCCCTCGGCCGCTACGATTTCCTCCGTGGCTTCGCCGTCCAGGTAGTACGAAGTCAACAAGCGGCGGTCTCGCGCGCGGCACAGACTCAAGACTTTACGGGCATCCATCGCGCAGGTATCGGTAAGGCTGACGTGAATCCCTTCGGACGACAGCGGCACGTTTCTTTTTTCCGAGCGCACACGCGTGCGATAGAGATTTATGGCGATACTATTGGCCCAAGTCGGCAGCAGACGTTCCTCGCGAAGTTGATGAATACACTCCCAACCTCGCACCCACGCCGCCTGTGCAGTCTCCTCGGCCGCGTCGGAGGGAACGCCCCGCGAGATTAAGAAGCGGATGGTCAACTTTAAACCTTGGCAATACGCATTTGCGAAGTCATCGCGGGTCATTTTTTCGTGCGCACTCCTTCTTTTGCGGCCGGTTGCCACTATCCGCCTTTGCCTTTGCCTGGGCATTTAATATGCCAATCAATTGATCGGCCGTCGACCGACTGGGCGCCCCCGCGTGCAAATTAAGCTGAGCCGAAGGCGCGGGAGTGCTGGCCAACGGAGAGACGGAATCCCCGCAACAAAACGAAAACTGACCGCCATCGGTCAGATGGCCAAATACGGTCGCTGCCTTGGGAAAGAGCAAATGGACGGATGCGCTTTGTCCAGTGGGACTCGTGCTCCACGGCATGGGAGGCGATCATCGCCCGATCTGTGAAGTTCACGCAATGGCCCTACTACAAGGGCAGTCTTCTGCTTTGGCGTCCAATCTGCTTAGGTTAAGAAGGACAAGGAGATTCAAGATAAATGAAGTACCTACGGAACGTAACATTGGCCGCTCTCGCCGGGTGTATTGGCATTGCGCTGCTCCCAACAGCCCAAGCCGATGAATGGGACAAGAAAACAGTGCTGACGGTGAACGAGGCTGTTCAATTGCCGTCTTGCTGTACCCCTGATCACACGGTGACCCTTCAACCGGGTGAATATGTGATGGTGCTGGTGAATTCCCTCGCGGACAGGCATATCGTTCGTGTCTTCGACAAGGACCAAAAGCATGTGATCACCACGATACTTGCCATTCCTAACTATCGCTTGCAACCAACCGGAAGAACAGTGTTCCAATAT
>CAZYGO010000306.1:0-6014 GCA_964647455.1 uncultured Rhizobium sp. | reverse complement strand
ACCAGCACGGTCTCCTATATCGACAACACTGATACGCCGTCGGCCAGTGCTACTCTGACGCTGTCGGTGGACGACGGCGGCAACACCGGCGCCGGCGGCCCCCTGACCGGCAGCGACACCGCCACCATCAACATCACGGCGGTGAATGACGCGCCGGTGGCGACGATCACGCCGGCCAGCTATTCGGCCACCGAGCAGGTGGCGCTGAGCCTGAAGAATAATGGCCTGTCGATCTCGGACGTGGACGCGGGTGCGGGCAGCGTCACCGCCACGCTCTCGGTCACCGAGGGCACGCTCGACGTCACCGCGGGTACCAGCGGCGTCGGCGTCCTGAACAGTGGCACCGCGAGCGTCACCCTGACCGGCACCCTGGCGCAGATCAACGACCTGCTGAACACCAATGGCACCAGCACGGTCTCCTATATCGACAACACTGATACGCCGTCGGCCAGTGCTACTCTGACGCTGTCGGTGGACGACGGCGGCAACACCGGCGCCGGCGGCCCCCTGACCGGCAGCGACACTGCCACCATCAACATCACGGCGGTGAACGACCTGCCGGTGGCAGGAGACGACAGCTACTCGACCGATCTCAACACCCCGCTCAATATTCTGCCGCCGGGTGTCCTCAATAACGATAGCGATGTTGATGGGCCCAATCCGCTGACGGTCAGCGTTACCACTGCGCCGACCCACGGCTCTTTGATGCTGAACGCAGACGGCTCCTTCACCTATACGCCCTTCGCCAACTATAGCGGCAGCGACAGCTTCCAGTACGTCGCCAATGACGGTCTGGACGACTCGGCCCCCGCGACGGTCAGCATCACCGTCAATAACGGCCAGACATTCCCCGGTACGCCCGGTCCGGACATGCTGACCGGCAGCAATGGTGACGATCTGTTCTACGCCACCACTGGCAACGATACCTATGACGGCGGCGGCAATACGCCGCTCGGTGGTGACACGGTGACGTTCATCAACGCCACCAGTGGCGTCAATGTCGTTATCAATACTGCGCAAGACTATTCCGGCAGCGGTTTGGGCAATCTCAACATGCTCAACATGGAGAATCTGACCGGATCGGCCTATGACGATGCCCTCACCGGCGACGCCAACCGCAATACGCTGAACGGCGGTGATGGCGACGACGTTCTGTTCGCAACCCCCGGCAGCGACACGCTGAATGGCGGTGCGAATAATGCGGGTGGCGACACCGCCGACTTCTCGCTTGCCGCGGGCGGTGGCGTAACCGTTGACCTCTCCGCGCCCCCGCCGCAATCGGTGAGCGCCGAATTCGGCAATGTCACCCTGGTCGGTATCGAGAATGTCACCGGCACCAGCTTCTCTGACGACCTGGCGGGCGATAGCAACGCCAACGTCCTGTCGGGCCTCGGCGGTAGCGATATCCTGCGGGGCGACCTTGGCGCCGGCGATCTCGGCGGCGATACGCTGGATGGCGGCGCAGGTATCGATACGGCGGTGTTCACCAACCAACCTGCAGCGGGCGATGTCAGCTGGAACGGCTCGGCCTTTGTCGTTGCCGGCCCGGACGGCAGCGACACACTCACCAATATCGAGCAGATCGATAATGGCGGCGGCGGTCGCATTCTCCTGGTGGGTGGTGGCAGTGAGTATGCCACGATCAGCGACGCCCTGGCCGCGGCCAACGACGGCGATACCATCCTGATCGCCCCGGGCGAATATGATGAAAGCCTGGTGATCGACAAGCAGGTGCAGCTCTTCGGCCTGGGCAATCCGGGCGAGGTCATCATCAACGGTGACTTTGCGGAACATTGGGGCTTCGGCGGCCAGCAGATCGTCGATGCCATTCCGACGAATGTGGGCTATGGCGACTATAACGGCGCCACCGGCATCACCGTGCATGCCGACAATGTCGGCCTCAACAACCTGCTGGTGAAGAACTTCCTTTATGACGTCAGTGGCCAGAATTATGCCGACCGGCAGGCTCTTGCCCAGAACACGGTCAACAACCTGACGCTGAACAATGTCATCATGCAGGATGCCATTTCCGGCTTCTGGAAGGATGACGGCACGACCCTGAACAATCTCGATATCCAGGGCGGCGCCATCAGCGACGCGGTCTTCGGCATTTACCTCGCCAACGATGTCTATACCGTGGACGATCCCATCAACCATACGGGCGATGCGGTCAACACGACCATTCAGGGCACGGATTTCAGCAGCATCCTGTGGAAGGGCATCTACGCCGAAACCTTGCAGGGCAATACGCTGATCGACGGCGTCACCATGACCGACGTCGGCAATTATGGCGGCATCCCGCAGAACCCGAGTCAGCTTCAGAAGAATGGCAACGCTATCGATGTCAATCTCAAATATCACACCTATGTCGGCAATCTCGACATCACCGGCTTTGCGCTCGTCAACACCGGCAACTCGGGTGGCACGCAGTATGGCGCCGTCGTGGTTGAGGGGCGCGACGATCCCGGCCACCCGGACTACGGCATCCATCCGGTCGACGTCAGCGGCCTGAACATCAATATTGCCAATGGCGAGATCGACTTCACCAAGGTTGGTATCCGCGCCGGCGAGGCGGGCAAGGCCGATGCGGCCCACAACGTTACCGGCCCCGCAGTGACGATCGACAATGTGGTTATCAACCTGGCCAGCGAAAGCCAGATCGACAACCATACAAATTCGCTGATGACCGTCGTCGGCAACGACGACGACAACACATATATCTCGGGCCAGACCACGGCTTCGACCGGCCAGATCGCCTTCTACGGCTATGGCGGTAACGACGTCCTGGTCGGCGGTCTGGGGGATGACCTCCTTGTCGGGGGCACCGGCGACGACATGTTGGACGGCGGCACGGGCGGAATCGATACGGCGAGTTATGCAGACGCCACTCAGGACGGCCTGGTCGTCAACCTCAGCACCGGCACGTCCAGCGGCGGCGGGCTGGGCAACGACACGCTATCGAACATCCAGAACCTCACTGGTTCTGATTACAACGACACGTTGATCGGCGACGGCAACGATAACACCCTGGTCGGCGGCTTCGGCAACGATATCCTCTACGCCAAGGGTGGTAACAATTCTCTCTATGGCGACGATCCCAACAATATCGGGGATCCCGCTGGAGGCACCGACGTGGCCTACTATACCGGTCTGGAGAAGGATCCCACCGATCCCTATACAGTCGCGGGCATCCCCGGTGCCTCGATGGTGGTGTTCAACAGTTCGTTCACCGTCAGTGACGGCCTGATCGATGTGGAGCGCGTCAAATTCCTGGGCGCAAGCCATGTCTCCGACGTGGAGAATGATGGCCAGGGCAACCTGATCTTCCAGAATGCCAGCGGCGATCTGGAAATCCGCCAGGATGCGGGTGTGGTTGCGGGCGCGACTACCTGGTCCGTAACCGGTGCGGGCGCCACCTGGCGCGCCGTCGGTACGGGACAGTTCACCCCGGATGACCTGACCACCACCCGCCAGGCCGGCATCCTGCTGCAGGACAGCGTCAGCGGCGATCTGAAGGTGATCACCGACATCACCGGGACGCCGACCCAGACCGCGCTGGACACCCAGCCGGGAAGCAATGCCTGGAAGGCGATCGGTACCGGCGACTTCAATGGTGACGCAGCCTCCGACATCCTGCTTCAGAACCAGTCGACCGGTCAGGCGGAGATCATGTTCCTCAACACGACCTTCGGCGACGCCGTCGGCACGGTGGCCAGCGTTTCCGCTCCCATTGCGCCTCCGGTCGGCTCCAACTGGAAGGCGATCTCCTCCGGCGATTTCAATGGCGACGGCAAGAGCGACATCCTCTGGCAGAACAGTTCTACCCAGCAGGTGCAGGTCTGGCTGATGGATGGCTCGACCCGCCTCAATACCGCGACGTCGCAGAGCGCCACCGGCCTTACCGCCATCGGCACCGGCGACTTCAACGGTGACGGAAAAAGCGACATCCTGTTCGAGAACACCTCGCACAATGCGGTGGTCTGGCTGATGAACGGCAGCCAGCATCTGGGAAGCAAGACGGTCAACAAGCCCAGTGTCGCCGGCAACTGGCGGGTCTCTGGCGCCCAGGATGTGGACGGCAACGGCTTCAGCGACATCGTCTGGAATGACGCAGCGACGGACAATACCCGTGCCTCGCAGTTCACCAGTCCCGCCACCGCCTACACCGCCACGGTGGTCCCGGGTACGCCGATCAGCCTGACCTCGTCCAGCAACAGCTTCCACCTGATCGCCTCCACCGGCGGCGGCTGAGGCCAATTGCCTGACAAATCGAAAGGGCCGGCGGCAACGCCGGCCCTTTTGCTTTTGGCCGCCCGCAGGGTATGGTCCGCGCGCAATTTCCGGAAGGCAGGGCCATGAAGATCGACCTCAGCGGCAAAACGGCGGTGATCGTGGGCGGCAGCGGCGGGCTGGGCGAGGCAATGGCCGTCACGCTCGCCGGGGCCGGCGCCAACATCGCTCTGGTTGGCCGCAACAAGAGCAAGCTGGATGACGTGGCCGCGGGTCTGAAGGGGTCCGGCACCTTCGCGACCTTCACCGCCGAGATGACCGACGAGGACCAGGTCGCCCGACTGCAGAAGGAGGTCGATGCCTGGAAATCGCGGCCGCAGATATTGATCAACAGCGCCGGCACCAATATCCGCAAGGACCTGGTGGATTTCACTTTGGCCGAATTCCGCAGCGTGCTGGATTCCAGCGTCATCAGCACCTTCCTGGCCTGCCGCGCCTTCGTGCCGGGCATGAAGGGCACCGGCTATGGCCGCATCGTCAACCTGACCTCGATCATGGCGCATATCTCGCTGCCGGGGCGCACCGCCTATTCCTCGGCCAAGACGGCGCTGCTGGGCTTCACCCGCGCCCTGGCATTGGAACTGGCGCATGAAGGCATCACCGTCAATGGTCTATCGCCCGGCCCTTTCGGCACGCCGATGAACACGGTGCTGATGAACGATCCGGTGAAGAATGCCGAGTTCATCGCCGCCATTCCGGTCGGGCGCTGGGGCAGGGTGGAAGAGGTGGGCGCCATCACCTGCTTTCTTTGCTCCGAGCAGGCCGGCTTCATCACCGGTACCGACTACCTGATCGATGGCGGCTGGACAGCGCGGTAAGCTGTTCTCATTCCAAGTCATGTACAAAACCGCACAACGCAGCCGGCGGCCTGCAACGCAATGGTCTGGAACCATCCCGGCGATGGCGAATTCCAGTAAGGATATCGCTGCGGCCAGAAGATATGAGCTTCACCCAACTCAACCCCTGCATTCCCGTAACAGTTCTGGATCGAGGCAAGGGTACGGCGATTGCAGTCATAGACTATGGTCAGGAGCATAATCTGATCTGGGTCGTGGCCCTGGATGCCAGCGGCGAAATCTGGTGCAGCCCCAATCCCAAGGTGCGTCTACAAAACAACTGGACGATGGGGCGCAGCGTGCCGTCGCCGCAAATCCGGGTGGCCGCGGAATAGCTGAAAAGTTCCTGACGGCTGTTTCGGGGAACTGTGGAGGCGTTTTGCGGGTTTTGTCCTGGTCACCAATAGACCAGGAGTTTGCCCATGAGTGTCAAGGGTCAGATCAAGGAAGCGACCGGCTTTGTAAAGGAAGAGGCCTACGAGCACGGCAAGTCTGCCGAGAGCCGCCAGAAGGCACAGGAAGGCCGCGAGTTGCGCAATGAAGGGAGGATCGAGGACGGCAAGGCGCCGAAGACCTCCGCGCCTGGCGCCGGCCAATAAAGGCGGGCAATCGTCAAAAGCCCCGCTGGCCTCAAGGGCCGCGGGGCTTTTTCACGGCGTTGGTTGTGTCAGAAGATGCGGCCGAACCACAATACCGACAAACTGGCCGCCGCCATCATCAGCAGAGCGGCCGCGGCAGCGAAGAAACTGGAAATCTCCATTTCCTTGACTTCCACCACCAGCTGCTTGGTCAGCAGGTCATACACCGCCTTCAGATCGTCCGAACTGGAAGCCTTGTAGTATTTGCCCTTGGTCATGTCCGCGATCTTCTTGAGCGATTCCTCGTCCA
>CAZYGO010000305.1:0-6380 GCA_964647455.1 uncultured Rhizobium sp. | reverse complement strand
CCCCTGGCGCTGATCAAGAATGCCGAGCTGGCGCTGGGCGCCGCCAAGCGCCAGGGCGGCGGCGCGGCGATGCTTTATGAATCCGGCCTGGACGAGATCGCGCCCGGCGACGCCGTCGAGCTGGAGAGCGAACTGCGCCAGGCGCTGGAGCAGGGCCAGCTGGATGTCCATTACCAGCCGATCATGCGGCTGGCCGATACCTGCGTCGCCGGGTTCGAGGCCCTGCTGCGCTGGCGCCATCCGACGCGCGGGCTGGTGACGCCGGAAGATTTCATCGCCCATTCGGAAGAGACCGGCCTGATCGTCGAGCTTGGCCGCTTCGCCCTGGAGCGGGCGGCGCACGACCTGTCGCAGTGGCAGCGTTTCTTCCCGCTCGCGCCGCCGCTCTTCGTCAGCGTCAATCTTTCCCGCCGCCAGGTGCGCGATGCCGGTTTCGAGAACCTGCTCAAGAGCGTGCTGGCCGCCAACACCATCGCGCCGGGCACCCTGCATCTGGAGATCACCGAAAGCGCCGTCGCCGCCGACCCGAGGCTGTTGCCGATGCTGGAACGCCTGCGGGCGGCAGGAGCGGGCCTTTCGATCGACGATTTCGGTACCGGCTCCTCGGCGCTCAGCCAGTTGCGCACGCTGCCCTTCGACACCGTCAAGATCGACAAGAGCTTCCTGGCCCGCCATGGCGGCACCGACATCGATACCGATGGCGAGGTGGTGCTGGCTTCGATCGTGGCGCTGGCGCATGACCTCAAGCGCGCCGTTGTGGTGGAAGGAGTGGAAAGCCAGCGCGACAGCGAGTGGCTCACCAGCCTGGCCTGCGAGTTCGGCCAGGGCTATTATTTCTCCGCCCCGCTCAGGCCCGAGAGCGCCCTCGAATTCATCGCCCGGCACCACAATTCCGCTGCGGCGCAGGAAAACACCTAACCCTTCAAGGAGACTGAAATGATCAAGGTCGGCGACAAGATTCCCTCCGTCACGCTGATGGAGAAGCAGGAAGGCGGCCCGGCGCCCGTCACCACCGAACAGCTCTTCAAGGGCAAGAAGGTCGCGCTTTTCGCGCTGCCCGGCGCCTTCACGCCCACCTGCTCGGCCAAGCATGTGCCCGGCTATGTGCAGAATTACGAGGCCCTGAAGGCCAAGGGCATCGATTCCATCGTCTGCCTTTCGGTCAACGACGCCTTTGTGATGGGTGCCTGGGGCAAGGACCAGGGCGCCGGCGACAAGGTGCGGATGATCGCCGACGGCAATGGCGAATTCACCCGCGCCGTGGGCCTGGGGTTCGACGCCAGCAAGTTCGGCATGGGCGAGCGCAGCCAGCGCTATTCCATGATCGTGGATGATGGCGTGGTGACATCCATCAATGTCGAGGAGCCCGGCGCTTTCGAGGTCTCGAGCGCCGACCACATGCTGGGCCTGCTTTAGCGGGCGGGAATTGCCGAGCGGGCCAGAAGGTCGGCCCGCTCGTTTTACGGATGCCCGGAATGACCGGGCACCCAGTGCCAGACAATCTGGTGGCGGGCCATCTCGGTGTCGAGGGCCCGCCACAAATCCTCGTTCTTCACCGGCTTCCTGTCAGCGGTCTTCCAGCCCTTGGCCTTCCAGCCCGCCAGCCATTTGGCGGCACCGTCCATGACGTAGCGGGAGTCCGTGTAGATCGCCACCGAGACGCCGCGCTTGAGCCGGCGCAAGCCCTCGATCACCGCCGTCAATTCCATCCGATTGTTGGTGGTGGCAGCTTCGCCGCCGGACAGTTCGGTCTCATGCGCGCCGCTACGCAGGATTGCGGCCCAGCCGCCGGGCCCCGGATTGCCGGAACAGGCGCCATCGGTAAAAAGCTGGACTTCACTCAAAGCCGTATTCCCTGGGGTCTTTCACCTTCATGTGGAAGCGCAGCTTCTTGGAATATTCCTTCGGGTCTTTCGGCATCACCAAGGCGTTGGGGTCGTGATGCACCAGGTCGAACAGCCGGGTGAGCAGGAAGCGCAGCGAAGCCCCCCGCATTAGCAGGGGCATGGCGGCGATTTCGACCTCCGACAGTGCCCGCGCCCCGCGATAGCCCTGGATCATCGCCATCCCCTTGGTGAGGTTGTAGCTGCCGTCATTCTCGAAGCACCAGCTGTTCAGCGTCACCGCCAGGTCGTAGGCGAACATGTCGTTGCAGGCGAAATAGAAGACGATGATCCCGGATACCTCATCGCGCATGAAGAGGACATTGTCGGGAAACAGTTCGGCATGGATGACGCCGCTGGGAAGCTGCGGCCAGGCGGCAGTGATGCCGGCCAGCTGGGTGGCGATCAGGGCCGCCAGGCCATCCTCGACGCCATCGGCATGGGCGTCGCAGGCCTCGGCCAGCGGCTTCCAGCCGGCAGGGCCCAGCGCATTGGCACGGGTCAGGGCGAAGCCGTTGCCCGCCAGGTGCAGCCGCGCCAGCGCCGCGCCCGCCCCGGCGCAATGGCGCGCGGACGGCCGGCGCACCGACAGGCCGTTGAGGAAGGTAACGATGGCGCAGGGCCGCCGGTTGAGCTGGGTCGAAAGGGCGCCGTCGCGGGTGGGCACCGGCAGGGGGCAAACAATGCCGGCCCGCGCCAGATGTTCCATCAGCCCCAGATAGAAGGGCAGGTCGCCCGGGCTGACGCGCTTTTCATAAAGGGTGAGGATGAAGGCGCCGCGATCGGTCTGGAGGTAGAAGTTGGAGTTCTCCACCCCTTCCGCGATGCCCTTGAGGGCCAGCGGGGTGCCGATATCGTAATCCCGGAGCAGGCGCTCCAGATCCTCGAAGGAGACTTCGGTATAGACCGCCATGACGCCCCAAAACGGCTTAACAGGCTGGGCGGAACATGCTCTAAGCTGCCCCTCTGTTGCCTCCCGACAAGTCGGACGCGAGGCTGCGAAAGTCAAGCAAAAGAGCAATTGCAGCGATGATGCCCGGTTTCCCCCGTTTCTGCCTTGCGGCCCTGGCGGTGCTCGCCCTTTGCGGCTGCCGGGACGACGCACGCAACATGGCCTGCCCGGGGGCGGCGATTCTGGCGGATGCCGCCACCCGTCCGGTCCTGCGGGCCGGCGCCGCCGCCACCGATCCCTCGGCGGTGCTCTATACCGTCCGCGTCCTGACGATCGACACGGTTTGCAGCCTGGACCGCCGCGCCGGCGAGACCCGTTCCAACGTGGATATCACCTTCCGTGCCACCCGCGCGCCCAGCGGCCAGGCGGCGCACTATGTCGTGCCCTATTTCCTCGCCATCAACCAGGGCGAGCGCTTGATCAACAAGCGTCTCTTCAACCTCACGATTGACTTCGCCCCTGGCGCGTCGGCGGTCACCACCACCACGTCGGTGGACGACACCGTCCTGCGGCTGGAGAATGGCCATATCCCCACCGACTACCAGTTCCTGGCCGGCCTGCAGCTCAGCGACGCGGAATCGGCTTACCTCAGGAGCGTGGGTCCCGTGACGCCATGACTTCGCTTGCCGCCACGCTCACGGCGCTGGTGGGCGACGCTTTCGCGGCGGAAGGACTGGCGCGCGAGCTGGGCCAGGTCCAGGTCTCCGACCGGCCCGACCTGGCGCCGTTCCAGTGCAACGGCGCCCTGGCGGCGGCAAAGCTTGCCCTCCGGCCCGCCGAAGGCGGGACCGGGGGGGGCGCCAAAGCCAATCCCCGCGCCATCGCCGAAAAAATCGCCGCGCGGCTGAAGGCCAATCCCGTCTTCGCCAGGGTGGAGATCGCCGGTCCCGGTTTTCTCAATCTCGACGTCGCCGACGCGGCGCTGGCCACGGGTCTGGACGCGCTCGCCGCCGATACCCGGCTGGGCGCACCCGATACCGGCGCCGGCCGCACCGTGGTGATCGACTTTGGCGGCCCCAACATCGCCAAGCCGATGCATGTCGGTCATCTGCGTTCCTCCATCATCGGTGACTGCCTGCAGCGGCTCTACCGGGCGAATGGCTGGCATGTGGTGAGCGATGTCCATCTCGGCGACTGGGGCCTGCAGATGGGCCAGCTGATTTCCGAGATCGAGCTGGAAGGGACCGCCCCGATCTATTTCGACGCGAACTTCACCGGTCCGTACCCGGAACAATCACCGGTGACGATGGACGATTTGGAAACCCTTTATCCGCGCGCCTCCGCTGCCTGCAAGGCCGATCCGGCGCGGCTGGAAGCCGCCCGCCGCGCCACGGTCGAACTGCAGGCGGGACGCCCCGGCTATCGCGCCCTGTGGCGGCATTTCGTGCGCGTGTCGGAACAGGGGCTGGCGCGCGAGTTCGGCAGTCTTGGGGTGAAGTTCGATCTCTGGAATGGCGAGTCCACGGTGGACGCCTTGATCCCGCCAATGATCGAGGATCTCAAGACGCGCGGCCTGGCGCGGCAGAGCGAAGGCGCGCTGGTGATCGAAGTGGCGCGCGCCGACGACAAGAAGCCGTTGCCGCCCCTGATCCTGGTCAAGTCGGAAGGCGGCGTGCTCTACGGCACCACCGACCTTGCCACCATCATCGCCCGCGTGCGCGAGCAGAATCCGGCGCTGATCCTCTATGTCGTGGATCACCGCCAGCACGGCCAGTTCGAGCAGGTCTTCCGCGCCGCCCATCTGGCGGGGTTCGCGGGCTGGGCGCAACTGGAGCATGTCGGCTACGGCACCATGAACGGCGCCGACGGCAAGCCGTTCAAGACCCGCGCCGGCGGGGTGATGAAGCTGCATGACCTTATCGCCATGGCGACGGCGGAGGCGCAGAATCGGCTGGCGGAGCAGGGCATCGGCGAGGACTATTCCGCCGCGGAGCGGGAAGAGATCGCCCGCCAGGTCGGCATCGCCACCATCAAATTCGCCGACCTGTCCAACCACCGCACCACGGATTATATTTTCGACCTGGAGCGTTTCTCGAAATTCGAGGGCAAGACCGGCCCCTATCTGCAATATGCGGCGGTGCGCATCCAGTCCATCCTGCGCAAGGCGGGCGAGGGAGCGCCGGCTGCGGCGCAATTGCATTCGCCGGAAGAACGCGCCCTGGCGCTGCAATTGCTGGCGCTGCCAGACGCGATGGCGGCAGCGGAGGACAAGCGCGCGCCCAACATCCTTTGCGACTATGCTTTCGAGCTGGCGCAGCGCTTCAGCCGCTTCTACGCCGCGCACCACATCCTGTCCGAATCGGACGCCGGCCTGAAGGCGGCGCGGCTGGGCCTGTGCGGCCTGGTCCTGGCTGTTCTGACCAGGGTCCTGGCCCTGCTGGGCATCGCGGTTCCACAAAGGATGTGAGTAAGTACAGCCGGTTGCGATGCCGCAGGCCGGCCGCGTTGACTCAACTGCCGCCCCCTTTAGGATGCACCGCAACAGACCCCTCCGCCGGGAGGCGCCGGGGGTTCTGGCCAGCATACGATCCCTCGCGGGAGACGTTCCTATTTCGCCGTGGGCGGCTTGTCCGCCGTGGCGAAGGCGGAAGGCCGAAGGAGCAACCGCCCCGGAAACTCTCAGGCAAAAGGACCGCGATCGGGTGATGAACTTCTGGAAAGCGAACGGCCGTGAATACGATTGGGTCGTTCCACCGAAGGGGTAATCCTCGCCACGTCCGCCGGAAGTGGAGAGGGGAAATCTCTCAGGTTCAATGACAGAGGGGTGCGTGCCCGAAAAGGGCGCGCAGACTCACATCTGTCGGGACCGCATGACTGTCAGCACCGAAATTCTGCGCCGTACGCCGCTTTACGCCCTGCATCTGGAGCTGGGCGGCAAGATGGTGCCGTTCGCCGGCTATGAAATGCCGGTGCAGTATCCATCCGGCATCCTCAAGGAACATCTGCACACGCGGGGCGCGGCCGGCCTGTTCGACGTTTCTCACATGGGGCAGGGGTTCCTCTCCGGTGACGTCAGCGCGCTGGAGCGCCTGACGCCCGCCGATGTCGCGGGACTGGCCGAAGGCCGTCAGCGCTATGGCCTGCTGCTGACGCCGCGCGGCACCATCATGGACGATTTCATGTTCTCGCGCCTGGCGGGCGAGAGCGACCTTTACCTGGTGGTGAATGCGGGCGGCAAGGAAGCCGATTTCGAATATATCAACGCGGCGCTGAGAGGTGCCGCAAACGTCACGCCGCGCTTCGACCGCGCCCTGCTGGCGCTGCAGGGGCCTGCGGCCGAGGCAGTGCTGGCGCGCCACGCCCCCGGCGTGGCGGCGCTGACCTTCATGAAGGTGATCCGCACCACCGTTGCCGGCGCGCCGGCCATCGTCAGCCGCTCGGGCTACACCGGCGAAGATGGCTACGAGATTTCCATCGAGGGCGCGGACGCGGAGAAAGTCGCCCGCACGCTGCTGGCCGCGCCGGAGGTGCTGCCGATCGGGCTGGGCGCGCGCGACAGCCTGCGGCTGGAGGCGGGCCTTTGCCTTTATGGCCATGACATTGAC
>CAZYGO010000304.1:0-3879 GCA_964647455.1 uncultured Rhizobium sp. | reverse complement strand
GCGGCGACACCGTGGTGACCTCGGGCGGCATCCTGGGAACGGTGGTGAAGACCCCGGCGGCGGAAGACCAGGAAGTGCTGGTCGAGATCGCCGACAATGTGCAGGTCAAGGTGCTGAAGCTCACCCTGACCGATGTGCGTTCCATGGGCGGCGATGCCGCCGCCGAAAAGGGCTGAACCGGTGCTGCACGTTTCCGGCTGGACCAAGTGGCTGAGCCTGATCGTGATCGCGGTCGGGATGCTGGTGGCGCTGCCCAACGCCCTGCCCGAGAAGCTGCGCGCCCGCCTGCCGACCTGGCTGCCGCACCAGGCGGTGAATTATGGCCTCGACCTGCAGGGCGGCTCCTACCTGCTGCTGGAAGTGGACCTGCCCCAGGTGCAGCAGGACAAGTCCGAGGCGATGATGGGCGAGATCGGCGCCGCCCTGCGCAAGGCCCGCATCGGCGTTACCGGCCTGGAATTCCATGGCGACACGGTGCAGCTCACCATCACCGACACCGCCCGCTATGCCGAGGCCAGGTCGCTGGTGCAGAACCTCAATCCGCAGATCACCGCCTCGCTGACCGGCAACAACCGCCAGTATGAGATGACCGAGCCGGGCGGCGGCAAGATCGTGCTGCGCCAGACCCAGGCCTTTGCCAACCTGACGCGGCAGCAGATCCTGGAACAGTCGGTCAATGTCGTGCGCCGCCGCATTGACGAGCTGGGCACCCGCGAACCTTCCATCGCCGTGCAGCAGCCCGACCGCATCGTGGTCGAGGTGCCGGGTCTGTCCGATCCCGCCCGCCTGCAGGAAATCCTGGGCAAGACCGCCAAGATGACCTTCCAGCTGGTGGACGAGGCCGCCGATCCCAATCTCACCACCGCGCCGGTCGGCGACGAATTGCTGCCCGTGCTGGACGAGAGGGCGCCCAAGGGCGCGCCGGTGCAGAAGCTGGCGGTGAAGCGCAGGGTGTCGGTGGACGGCAATCACCTGGTGGACGCCAGCGCCGGTTTCGATCCCCAGAACGGCCAGCCGATCGTGAATTTCCGTTTCGATGCCGTGGGCGCGCGCCAGTTCGGCGACGTCACCAAGGAAAACCAGAACCACCGCTTCGCCATCGTGCTGGACAAGCAGATCATCTCGGCGCCCAACATCAACTCGCCGATCCTGGGCGGGGCGGGCTATATTTTCGGCAGCTTCACCACCGAAACCGCCAACAACCTCGCCATCCTGATGCGCTCGGGCGCGCTGCCGGCCCAGCTCCACACCATCGAGCAGCGCACCGTCGGCGCCGAACTGGGCGCCGACTCGATCAAGGCGGGCCGGATCTCCGCCATGGCGGGCCTGGCGCTGGTGGCGCTGTTCATGGTGCTGCGCTATGGCCTGTTCGGCCTCTTCGCCGACCTCGCCCTGACCCTCAACCTCATCCTGCTGCTGGCGGCGCTGACCCCGCTGGCGACGCTCACCCTGCCGGGCATCGCCGGCATCGTGCTGACGCTCGGCATGGCGGTGGACGCCAACGTGCTGATCTTCGAGCGCATCCGCGAAGAGCAGCGTAACGGCCGCGGCATGCTGGGCGCCATAGACGCCGGCTTCAAGCGCGCCATGGCCACGATCTTCGACGCCAACGCCACCCACCTGATCGCCGCCCTGGTGCTGTTCGAACTGGCCCAGGGACCGATCAAGGGCTTCGCCGTGGCGCTGTTCCTGGGCATCATCACCTCCTTCTTCACCTCGGTGGTGGTGACGCGGCTGATCGTGATCACCTGGCTCAATGTCGCCCGGCCCCGCACCCTGACGGTCTGAGTCGGCTTACGGTCCGCCGCCGATTGGGCTAAAGTCCCGGCCTCGAATCTTGGGGGAGGGATTTCATGGCGGCTTTCTTCGGCAATTTGCGCAATGTGGTGATCGCGGGCTTCCTGCTCGCGGCCGGGCTGACGGCGATCTATGCCGGCTGCCTGCATGGCAGCATCGACATGGCCTTCTGGCTGTTCGTCACCCGCTGGCTGCACGCCGCCAGCGGCGTGATGTGGATCGGCCTGCTCTGGTATTTCAATTTCGTGCAGGTTCCGACCATGCCCAAGGTCCCGGCCGAGTTGAAGGGCGGCGTCACCGGCTATATCGCGCCGGCGGCGCTGTTCTATTTCCGCTGGGCGGCGATGGCGACCATCGTGTTGGGCATCGGCCTGGCCAGCATGAACGGCTATCTGGTGGAAGCCTATACGCTCGACGCGGCGGGCGGCTTCGCCAATCCCGGCGTGGTGATGATCGGCATCGGCATGTGGCTGGGCACGATCATGTGGTTCAACGTCTGGTTCCTGATCTGGCCGAACCAGCAGAAGGTGCTGAACATCGGCGGCAAGGGCGACGGCCTGACCGCGGACGCCAAGGCGGGCGCGGCCAAGACCGCGATGATCGCTTCGCGTTTCAACACCATGGCGTCCATCCCCATGCTGTTCTGCATGGTCGCGGCGTCGCATATCTGACGCCGTCCTGATAGGCTGAGGGAGCCGCCGGAGCGATCCGGCGGCTCTTTTCGTTGGAATGCCATGGACGCCGACCTCGCCTCCCGTCTTGCCCAATCGGTGCGGACCGCCGATCCGGACCGTTATTTTTCCGCCCTGTTCGCACCGGCGGCGCTGCGCCCGCATCTCTTCGCGCTCTATGCCTTCAATCATGAGGTTGCCCGCATCGCCGAGACGGTGCGCGAACCGATGCTGGGCGCGATCCGCCTGGAATGGTGGCGCGAGACCGCCGAGCAGGCGGCGCGGGGCACGCCCCGCAACCATGACGTGGCGAAGGGCCTGGCGGCGCTGTTTGCCGCGCATAAGGTCGAGCTGGCGGCGCTGGAAGGCATCATCGCCGCCCGCGCCTTCGACGCCAGCGCTGAACGCTTCGCCGATTTCGCAGCACTGGAAGCCTATCTCGACGCCACCGGCGGCGCCCTGATGCGGGCGGCCTGCGTCATCCTGGGCGGCGATCCCGGCGTGGCGAGGCCGGCGGCGCTTGCCTATGGCCTGACCGGGCTGCTGCGCTCGCTGCCCTTCCACAACAACCGGCACAAGCTCTATCTGCCGCTGGACCTGCTGGCGCCGCTGCACATCACGCCGGAGGAATTCTTCGTGGCCGATGGCGATGTGCGCGCCGCCGCCGCCGTGCGGCAGGCTGCCTTGCGCGCCCGCGACCATTTTCTCGCGGCACGGAAGGGGCCGCGGCCGCGCGCCGCGCTGGCGGCGATCCTGCCCGCCGCGCTGGTGCCGGTCTATCTGCATCGCCTCAGCCGGATGCGCGGCGTCTCGATCCACCGGCGGCAGATGGCATTGCTGTCCGCCGCGATGAAGAAGCGGCTATAATTCGTCCGCAGCCTTGTGCTTCACATCGCCATGGCTGATGCGGCGCCAGTCCTTCAGCCGCTCCTGCGCCACCTGGAAGGCATCCTCCAGCACCGCATAGGCGTCGGTGGCGGCTTTCTTGTGGCCGTCATGCTTGAGTTCGTGGCTAACCACGATCTCCTTGCCGGGTACGCGCAGGATGATGTGCACGTCCGGCGGGTTGCCGACCGCCTTCTGGCTCTTGTGCGGCATCTCGATCGAGACGCGGCAGCCGATGATGTGGTCGTGGAATTTTTCCAGGCGCGCCATGTGCTGGCGCACGGCCGCTTTGAGCCCGTCCGAGGGCTCGACATTGTGAAACGCGATTTCGAGGGGAATATCCATGCTGGCCCTGCCTTTTCCTTATGGGGAAAACGTAGGAACCGGCCGGACGTTTCGCCAGAGGGGGCCGGCGGATTGTCAGGCCGCTTCGGGCTTTTTTTGCAGCCAGCCGTCCAGCGCCTCCAGGGCGCGGCGGGCCATGGCCTGCTTGCGGTCGCCGCCCTTGAGCTTCACCGGCTTGCCG
>CAZYGO010000303.1:0-4400 GCA_964647455.1 uncultured Rhizobium sp. | reverse complement strand
GGCCATGAGACGCGGGCGCTGACCGCCCGCATCAACCAGTATCTCGGCCGCCCGGCCGTGGCGCGGCTCAAATTCGTGCAGGGCAGTCTTGTGCCGCCCCGGCCCGCGCCGGTGGTGCGGCGCGCTGCATCCGGACCGCGCAATGGCGACCCGGCCGGCGCCTGGCAGGGCCCGGGCGCCCTCAAGGCGGCGCTGCTGGCTCTGGCGCGCTGGCGCGAAAGCGGCAACAATTGAGCAAAACATAGGAAAACGCACATGCGGCACTGGCTTATCGGCGCAATCGCGCTGCTTGCGCTCAACCTGTCGGTGGCCGGAGCGGCCCCCGCCAAGAAGAATTTCGAGATCAAGCCGGCCGACCGGACCATGGGTAATCCCAAGGCGAAGGTGACGCTGATCGAGTATGGCGCCCTGACCTGCCCGCACTGCGCCGCCTTCAATGAACAGATATTTCCGCAGCTGAAGAAGACCTATATCGACACCGGCAAGGTACTCTATGTCTTCCGCCTCTTTGCGCGCGGCCCGCAGGACGGTCTGGCGGAGAAGATGGCGCGCTGCGCCCCACGCAAAAAATATTTCGCCATGGTGGACGCGATTTTCCGAGGCCAGGAGAAATGGGATTATGAATTCGGCGTCCAGGACGGCCGCGCCCAGCTGGTGAAGCTGGGCGAAGGGATGGGCCTGAAGGCGGACCAGATCAACAAATGCATGGATTCGCCGGCCGACAATGCCCGCATCAACGCCGTCAGCCAGGAAGCCGTGAGCCGCTACGGCCTGACCGGCACCCCCACCTTCGTAATCAACGGCAAGGCTCTGGAATCCGGCATTCCCCCCTATGAAGACCTGACAAAAAGGCTGGACGAGGCGGGGCGTTAACCGCCCCCAGTTGAACCGGGGGGGCACTCTCTGCCAAAAACGGCGGGCATCGCTGGAGACCTCCCCCCGTGACCAAGAAACAGCTGCTGATCCTGCTTGCCGCCTTCATCCTGATCGCCGGCGCCCTGGCCGGCTGGCTGGTCTTCGGCACCGATTCGTCGCCGGAAGGCGCCGGCGCCAATGCCGGCTACACCCTGCTGCCCACCGACCGGACCATGGGCAATTCCAAGGCCAAGGTGGTCTTCATCGAATATGGCGCCTCCAGCTGCCCGGTCTGCGCCGCCTGGAACGCGCAGACCTTCCCGCTTTTCAAGGCCGCCTATATCGACACCGGCAAGGTCTTCTATGTCTTCCGCCAGTTCCCCATCCGCCCGGACGACGGCGCGGCGGAGAAAATCGCCCGCTGTCTGCCTGAGGATAAATACTTCTCCTTCATTGACCTGCTTTGGCGGAATCAATCTCTATGGGACGTTGAATTCGGGGTGACCGACGTTCATGGCGGTTTGGTGCGGCTGGGCCGCATGGCCGGTCTGGACGCCGGCCAGGTGGACAAATGCATAGACAACAAGGCGGAGGACGACCGCATCAACAAGCAGACGGCCGATGCGGAATCCCGCTACGGCGTCAACGGCACACCCACCTTCATCGTGAACGGCACCAATATCGGCTCGGGCAACATCTCGATGCCGGAGATCTCCAAATCCATCGACGCCGAGCTTGCGAAGTAGGCCGGCGCTTTCCCAGCGTTAAGGCGGCGCATACAGATTGAAGTTCACCCGTTTACGCCTTTCCGGTTTCAAGTCCTTCGTCGAGCCGACGGAGCTGTTCATCGAGCCCGGCCTGACCGCCGTGATCGGGCCGAACGGCTGCGGCAAGTCCAACCTGTTCGACGCCATGCGCTGGGTGATGGGCGAGACCCGCCCGACCTCGGTGCGCGGCAGCGAGATGGACGATGTGATCTTCGCCGGCAGCGCCGGCCGTCCCGCCCGCAATGTCGCCGAAGTGACCATCTTCATCGACAACCGCGACCGCACCGCCAGCGCGCCCTATAACGACTATGACACGATCGAGGTCTCGCGCCGCATCGAGCGCGAGGCCGGCAGCGTCTATCGCATCAACGGCCGCGACGTGCGCCAGCGCGACGTGCAGATATTCTTCGCCGATGCCTCGTCCGGGGCCGGTTCGACCGCCTTTGTCCGTCAGGGCCAGATCGGCCTCCTGATCAGCCAGAAGCCGCTGGCGCGCCGCGCCATCCTGGAAGAAGCCGCCGGCATCGGCGGGTTGCACCAGCGCCGCCACGAGGCCGAACTCCGGCTCAAGGCGGCGGAAACCAACCTCAACCGCCTCAACGACGTGATCAGCGAAGTCGAGGGCCAGCTGGCGAGCCTGAAGCGCCAGGCCCGCCAGGCTTCGCGCTATCGCAATCTTTCCGGCCATATCCGCAAGGCCGAGGCCCTGGCGCACTATCTGCGCTGGACCGCCGCCGAGGCGCGAGCCGCGGCCGCCGCCGAGGAACTGGCGATCGCCGCCGCCGCCGTGGCCGGTGCCACCGAAACCGCGGCCCAGGCCTCGACGCTGCAGAGCGATGCCGCCGCGGTGCTGCCGCCGCTGCGCCAGGCCGAAGCCGAACGCGCCGCCGCCCATCACCGCCTGATCGCCCAGCGCGAACAGCTGGAAGCGGAGGAAGCCCGCGCCCGCGAGGCGGCGCAGCGCCTGCGCCAGCTTCTGTCGCAAGGCGAAAGCGACATCGCCCGCGAAACCGCCCTGGACAAGGACGCCGAAGCGGCGTTGAGCGCGCTGGCAACGGAAGAGGAAGGGCTGAACGAAGCCGCGGCCCGCGCCGGAACGGAAACCCAGGACGCCGCCGCGCGGGAAGCCGAACTGCGCGCCGTTCTGGGCGAAGCGGAAGCCGCGCTGGAGCGCATCACCGCCGAACTGGCCGACTGGAATGCTCGCAAGGCCAGCTTCAGCCGCGGCCGCGACCTCGCCGCGGCGCTGTCGGAAACCGCCGCCAGCCAGCTGGCGGACGCCCAGGGCCGCCTCGACCGCGCCCTCGAAGCCGCCCAGGACGCGCCGGACGTTCACGCCGCTGAAAACGTCACCGAAAAGGCGCGGGCCGAGCGAGAGGCGATGCGCATGCGCGCCGACGCAGCCCGCCAGGCGCGGGCGGAAGCGGAAACCGCCGAAAATGCCGCGCGCACGCCGCTCGATGACGCCGAACGCGAAGTGCAGCGTCTTGCCGCCGAGGCGAAGGCGCTGAGCGACCTGCTGCATCCCGAAGGCGAAGGCCTGTTCCCGCCGCTGATCGATGCGTTGACCGTGCAGGCCGGCTACGAGGCGGCGCTGGCCGCCGCGCTGGGCGACGACCTGCGCGCGCCCCTGGACGATTCCTCGCCGCACCATTGGCGCGACTTAGGTCCCTTAAGTGGGGGCGCCCTCGACACCGCCGCGCCGCTGCCGGCGGGCACCAGGCCGCTCAGCGAATTCGTGCGCGCGCCCGGCGCGCTGGGCCGTCGCCTGGCCATGACGGGCCTGGTCTTCCCAGACCAGGGCGCGGCGCTGCAGAAGGAACTAAAGCCGGGCCAGCGCTTGGTCTCGGCGCGCGGCGATCTGTGGCGCTGGGATGGCTATGTCGCCTCCGCCGAGGCGCCCTCGCCCGCCGCCCTCCGCTTGGCGCAGCGCAACCGCCTGACCGGCCTGGAAGCGGAAACCGAGCAGGCCAGGAGCGTCCGCGCCGAGGCGCATGCCGCCTATGCCGCCGCCCGCGAGGCCGCAGCCGCGGCGCGCGAAGCGCTGCGTCAGGCCGAGACCGACGAACGCGGGGCCGAACAGGCACTGATCGCCGCCCAGGACAATGCGACCCGCGCCGCCCGCGCCGCCGCCGAACGCGCCAGCCAGCTGGCCTCGCTGGAAGCGGAAATCCGCCGCCTGACCGAAGCGGTGGAAACGGCCGAGCAGAACCGCAAGGAGGCCGAACAGGGTCTTGCGGAGCTGGGCGACGACAGCGGCCTGAATGCGGATGCGAGCGCGGCGCGCGAGCATGTCGCCGAGGCCCGCACCCAGTCCGCCGAAGCCCGCGCGGCGCTGGAAGCGCTGCGCCGGGAAGATGAAGCCCGCGACCGCCGCCTGGCCGTGATCGCCCAGGACAAGGGCCGCTGGGAAGGCCGCCGCGCCGCCGCCGCCAGCCAGCTTGCCGAACTGTCCCGCCGCCAGGAGGAACTGGCCGTGCAGCTGCAGGCCGCCGAACGCGTCCCCGCCGAGATCGGCGAAAAGCGCGGCGCGCTGCTGTCCGCGATCAGCGAGGCCGAGTCCGCCCGCAACAGCGCCGCCGATGCCCGCCTGGACGCCGAACCCGTGCGGGCCGAAGCCGCCACGGCCGCCATGGGGGCCGACGCCGCACTGTCCAGCGCGCGCGAGGAGCGCGCCCGCGCCCAGGCGATGCAGGAAGCCGCCATTGCCCGCATCGAGGAACTGAAGACCCGCATCCGCGACGAGATCGAGGCCGCGCCGGAGGAACTGCGCGAGCG
>CAZYGO010000302.1:0-3569 GCA_964647455.1 uncultured Rhizobium sp. | reverse complement strand
TAATGCCGCCAGCGTGATCATCGTGCCGGGCTATGGCATGGCGGTGGCCCAGGCCCAGCACGCGGTGCGCGAAATGGCCGACAAGCTGAAGAAGGAAGGCGTCAAGGTTTCCTACGCCATCCATCCGGTGGCTGGCCGCATGCCCGGCCACATGAACGTGCTCCTGGCCGAGGCCAATGTGCCCTATGACGAGGTCTTCGAGCTGGAGGACATCAATTCCCAGTTCGCCCAGGCCGACGTCGCCTACGTCATCGGCGCCAACGACGTCACCAATCCTTCGGCCAAGACCGATCCCAAATCGCCGATCTTCGGCATGCCGATCCTGGACGTGGAAAAGGCCAAGACCGTGCTCTTCATCAAGCGCGGCATGGGCTCGGGCTATGCCGGTGTCGAGAACGAGCTCTTCTTCCGCGACAACACCATGATGCTGTTCGCCGACGCCAAGAAGATGACGGAAGAGATCGTCAAGGCGCTGGATCACTAGTGCCGGTCCGTGAAGTCCGCCTGCCGGAGGACGAGCCCGCGATCCTGTCCTTCCTGCACGGCTTGCAGGACTATGAAGCCGAATTCGAGCCCGACCGCCGCCGCGACCCGGAATGGGCGGTGGAGCATTGGCGCGAGATCCAGCATCGCGCCGCCGAGCGCCATGGCGTGCTGCTGATCGCCGAGGACGAAGCGGGCCGCAAGGTGGGCTGGGCATTTGCCCATGACGAGCGCAACGAGCTGTTCGTAGTCGAGGCCGAGCGCCATCACGGCTTCCTGGCCGAACTCTATGTCGTGCCGCAGGCGCGCGGCCAGGGCCATGGCCGGGCGCTGATCGAGGCATGCGCGCACTGGGCACGAGGGCGAGGCCACAGGCTGATCACGGTGGGGGTTCTGGCCCGCAACGCCTCGGCCGTCCGCGCCTATGAGGGCACCGGCTTTTCGCCCTACACGCTCTACATGCGGCGATATCTCTGACGATGATGGCGCGGCTATTTCAGGCCGCCCATCCGGCAGACTTCCTTCCACTCGGCGTCGCTGACCGGCTGCACCGACAGACGCGCCGCCTTGACCAGCACCATCTCCTTCAGCTTCGGATTGGCCTTCACCGCCGCCAGCGTCACCGGCTGCGGCATGTCCTTCACCGCCTTCACGTCCACCAGGCCGAAGCGGCCGGTCTCGTCGGTGGGATCGGGACGGTATTCGCCGATCACCTCGACGATGCCCACCACCTGTTTCTCGTCGCCCGTGTGATAGAAGAAGCCGAGATCGCCCTTCTTCATCGCCTTCATGTGCGCGGCGGCCTGGAAGTTTCGCACGCCGCTCCAGGGTTCGCCCTTGGCGCCCTTCTTCTTCTGCATCTCCCAGGAGAAAGTCTCGGCCTCGGTCTTGAACAGCCAGTGCGCCATCGGGTCACTCCCCAGAAACTATTCGGTCGTGAGTTTGCGGCTCATCAGGCGGGCCATTGCCTCGGACAGGGGCAGCGCGCCGGCGATCAGGTCGGCCATGGCCTCGGCGATCGGCAATTCGATGCCGGCGGCCCTTGCCCGTGCCACCAGCGCCGGTGCCGTCGCCAGCCCTTCGGCCAGCGGATGGCCGGGCGCTGCGATGGCCGCCGCGCTCCTGCCGCGCCCCAGCTCGACGCCGGCGGCGAAATTGCGCGAGGAGGTGCTGGTGGCGGTCAGCACCAGGTCGCCCAGGCCCGACAGGCCCATCAGCGTTTCGCGCCGCGCGCCCAGCGCCTCGCCCAGCCGCGCCAGTTCGGCGAAGCCGCGCGCCAGCAGCGCCGCGCGCGCATTCTCGCCCAGGTTCAGGCCGTCCACCACGCCGCAGGCGATGGCGTAGACATTCTTGGCCGCGCCGCCCAGCGCCACGCCGGTGACATCGTCGCTGACATAGGGACGGAAGGACGGCGTGGAGAGCGTCGCCTGCAGGCGGCCGGCGATCCCGGCCGGTCCGGCGATGGTGACCGCGGTGGGAAGGCCCGCCGCCACCTCGCGGGCGAAGCTTGGCCCGGAAAGCACGGCAACCGGATGGCCGGGCGCCGCCTCGGCCACCACTTCGCTCATCAGCATGCCGCTGGTCTGTTCGATGCCCTTGGCGGCGATGATGAGCGGCGTCGCCGCCGCCAGCAGCGGTGTCAGCTGCGCCAGCAGCGCGCGCGTGCCTTGCGCCGGCGCGGCCAGGATGATGGCCTCGCCGCCCGCCGCCACCGACAGCGCGGTGGTGACGGAAATGTCTTCCGGCAGTTCCACGCCCGGCAGGTATTTCGGATTCTCGCCGGCGGTGATGTCCACCAGGAGGGCGCCGTCGCGACCCCACAGCGTGACGCGGCGGCCGGCGCGCGCGGCGGTGGCGGCCAGGGCGGTGCCCCAGGCGCCGGCGCCCAGGATTGCGATATGGGAATATGCCGTTTCGGCCATGAAGACGTCTGATTTGTTGATTATTGAGGGTGCCGGACTATGTTCTGGGAACCCGGCTCTGCCAAGGGCTTTCAGGTCAGGGAAAAATGAAGCAGACGCGCCGTGATTTCACCCTCGCTGCCGCGGGCCTTGCGGCGGTTCCGCTGCTGTCCGGCGCGGGCCAGCCCCTGCCGCAGCGGCGGATCGACTTCAACGCCGAGCAGACCGCCGACCTCAACCGCATCAGCGCCTGGCTGAACGGCCTCGATACGCTGGCGGCCAGTTTCGTCCAGACCAATGCGCAGGGCCGCACGGCGCAGGGCACCTTCTATCTGTCGCGGCCGGGGCGGCTGCGTTTCGAATACCGCCCGCCCAGCCCGCTGCTGATCGTCGCCACCGGCGGCAATTTCTATATCCGCAACAGCCGCCTCAACACGGTGGACCGCTACAGCACTTCCGACAATCCGCTGGGCGTGCTGCTGGCCGACACGGTGGACCTGAAGCGCAATCCCGCCGTGCTGGGCATCGAGCGCCAGGCGGACGCGCTGGTGCTGCATGCCCGCTCCGCCACCAACCGCATGTCGGAGAACATCACCGTCACCTTCGCCGCGCCCGATATCCAGCTGCGCCAGTGGGTGGTGAAGGATCTGCAGGGCGATCCCACCAGCGTCGTGCTGACGGGCGTGCAGACCGGCCTGGCCCTGCCCGAGACGCTGTTCGCCGTGCCGGTGAAGACGCCGCCCATGCGCACGGGGGCCAATTGAGCGCCCGCGTCGGGCTCGTCTGCGACCGCGGCGCGCATGACGACCTTCCCATCCATCGCGTCAACGACGCCTATATCGCCGCGGTCCGTGACGGGGCGGGGGCGCTGCCGCTGCTGATCCCCGCGCTGGACCGG
The DNA here is from genome assembly GCA_964647455.1 of uncultured Rhizobium sp. Lineage (GTDB taxonomy): Bacteria > Pseudomonadota > Alphaproteobacteria > Micropepsales > Micropepsaceae > Rhizomicrobium. The sequence continues at coordinate 287 of CAZYGO010000302.1, read as the reverse complement.
CCGCTGCCGGTGGGCGAATTGCTGGAGGCGTTTGACGGCTGTGTCTTCACCGGCGCGGTCTCCAATGTCGATCCGGCGCGCTACGGCGGCCCGGCGCCGCGCGATCCGGCGCTGCTGGACCCGGCGCGCGATGCCGCCGCCCTGCCGCTGATCGCCGCCGCCATCGCCGCGGGCAAGCCGGTGCTGGCCATCTGCCGCGGCTTTCAGGAGCTCAATGTCGCCCTGGGCGGGACGCTGCACCAGCATGTCCAGGAGGTGCCGGGGCGCCGGGACCACCGCGAAAGGCC
>CAZYGO010000301.1:0-2883 GCA_964647455.1 uncultured Rhizobium sp. | reverse complement strand
CGCGCGACGCCAGCGCCCGCAGCTCTTCCAGGTGCCCCCGCGCCGTGGCCAGCGCCGCATGGGATGCGGCCACCGGCGCGGTGTCCAGGCCGGCGAAACCGTCCAGCAGGGCGCGGTGGGTGGCGGTGTCGAACAGGCCGCGATCGTCCTGCTGGCCATGGACTTCCAGCAGCAGGCTGCCCAGATCCTTCAGCAGGCCGACGCCGACCGCCTGGTCGTTGACGAAGGCGCGGGACTTGCCATCGGCGGCGAGGCTGCGGCGCAGCACGATCTCGCCATCCGCCGCCATTTCCTGCGCCGCCAGCAGGGCACGGGCGGGATGACGGGGGGAAGGCTCGAAGACGGCGGTGGCGGCGCCCTGCGCCGCGCCGGCCCGCACGCTGGCGCGGCCCCGGTTGCCAACCGCCAGACCCAGGCTGTCGAGCAGGATGGATTTGCCCGCGCCGGTCTCGCCGGTGAGCACGTTGAGGCCCGGCGCGAATTCCAGCGCCGCCTGCTCGATCAGAACGATGTCGCGGATGGTCAGCGCCGAAAGCACGCTTGTGTCCGGAATCAGAGGATGCGGTGGAAAGCCTGACTGATCCAGGAGCGCTTGTCTTCCTCGGGCTGGAGGCGGCGTCCCTTCAGGATGTTGTAGGCGTTCTGATACCAGGGCGAACCGGGATAGTTGGCGCCCAGCACGGCGGCGGCGGTCTGCGCCTCATTGTCCAGGCCCAGGCTGTAATAGGCCTCGGTCAGCCGTTCCAGCGCCTCGGCGATCTGGGGCGTGGAATAATACTGCTCCACCACCACCCGGAAGCGGTTGATGGCGCCGATATAGTCGCCCCGCATCAGGTAATAGCGCCCCACATTCATCTCCTTGCCGGCGAGATGGTCCATGGTGAGGTCGATCTTGAGGGTGGCGTCGCGGGCATATTCGGTGTCGGGGAAGCGCTGCACCACGTCCTGCAGCGCCACCAGCGCGTCGCGGGTGTTGGCCTGGTCGCGGCCGACATCCACGATCTGCTCATAGAGCGCGATGGCCTTGAGATAGAAGGCATAGGCGACTTCGTTGCTGCCCGGATGCAGCGAGATGTACTGGTCGGCGGTGCCGATGGCCTCGGCATAGGCGTTGCCCTGGTAGTAGCAGAAGGCGCTCATCAGCATGGCGCGGCGCGCCCAGGGCGAATAGGGATGCTGGCGCTGCATCTCGTCGAAGGTCGCGGCGGCGGCAAGCCAGTTGCCGGCGCGGATCTGCCGCCAGCCCGCGGTGTAGATGGCCTCGATCTGCAGCTCGCGGTAATTGGCGGCGTCGGTGTTGACGTTGTTCTGGGGCGTGTTCTCACCCTCGAACAGCGAGCAGCCGGACAGGCCCAGCGAAAGGGCGAGAAAGACGGCGCTGACGGCGCGCGGGGGCAGAAGCGGCATAGCGGTTCCTGTGTCGCGCATTTCCTGCAGGAAAATCAAGCCCTTACCATGGGCCCAAGCTTCGCCGGGGCGCGTCCGAGTCCTTATACATGGGGGAAAGGCCGCGGGCAAAGTGTCGGTAAGTTCACCGGGAACCCCTTGCGCCCGGTCAGGTCTCCACCCAGGCGTAATTGGCGGGATCGGCATAGAGGGCGCGCAACAAGGCGTTGTTGAGGCCGTGGCCGGAGCGCAAGCCCTCAAAGCGGGCGATCAGCGGCGCCCCCGCCAGCGCCATGTCGCCAATGGCATCCAGAATCTTGTGGCGGACGAATTCGTCGGGGAACCGCATCAGCTCGCGGTTGAGCACCGCATCCCCGTCAATCGCCAGCGTATTCGCCAGCGAGGCGCCATGGCCGCGGTCGATGCTCTTGAGATAGTCCAGTTCCTGCACGAAACCGAAGGTGCGGGCCGGGGCGATGTCGCGGGCGAAGGCGTCCCGCGAGAAAGCGAAATCGAAGCGCTGGGTGCCGATGGCGGCGCTGGGGAAGCTGATCTCGAAATGATAGGATAGCGTCGCGGCCGGCCGCAGGGCGGCGCTGCCCTTGCCGTCGCCGACCGACACCTCTTTCAGCACCTTGAGCGCCCGGCGCGGCATGGCCTGCTCGCGGCGCCCCGCCTCAAGCAGCAGCGCCAGATAGGACCGTGCGTCGCCGTCCAGGATGGGCGGCTCCGGTCCGTCCAGGGCGACGAAGAGATCGTCGATCTCCGCCCCCGCCACCGCCGCCATCAGATGCTCGACCACGCCGATGCCCGTGCCGTCCAGCGCGATCACCGTGCCCAGCCGGGTTTCACCCACCAGGTCCCAGCGCGCCGGAACCGCCATGCCGATATCGCGGCGGGAGAAGATCACGCCTGCGCCCGGCGGCGCCGGCGACAGGGTCATGGTGACGGGCACGCCGGCATGCAGGGCGGTGCCGCTGGCGCTGACCGGGCGGGCGATGGTGGTGCGCAATGCCATGGCCGCTTGTAGCCCGGGCGGCCGCCAAAGACGAGCATTGTCCCGCTTTGGCACCGGAGCCGTTCACGGCCCGGAAAGCCTGACGCGGCTAGGATGGCCGGCGGGCGTGGGGCCGGGCATGAACGGCAGAACGGGAGCATTCGGAAAACGCGGGGTGCAGGCGCCGGTGCGCCCGGCCATGCGCAGGCGCGCCACCGACATGCCCGCGCCGGACAGCGCCGCGTCCCAGCCGCAAGCGGCCTTCGACTTCGCCCAGCCGCCGGGCGAAACGGAACGCAGCACGCTGGAGGTCTTTCACGCCACCAGCATTCCGGTCCTCACCATCGGGCTGGTGCTGCTGCTCGCCGCGATCTTCGCCCTGGAGCTGCGCCAGACCGGCGACGGCGCGCTTTCGCCCAGCCTGGCCAGCCTGAACGCCATGGGCGGGCTCAGCGGCACGCTGGTGTTCGACGACGGCCAATGGTGGCGCCTGCTCACCG
>CAZYGO010000300.1:0-3114 GCA_964647455.1 uncultured Rhizobium sp. | reverse complement strand
GTGGAATCCTGGCCGGAGAGGCGGATGTAATAGCCTTCGTCGAGCAGGGTGCCGAAGGCCAGCGCCTCGGCGGTGGCCCAGTCGAAGCCTTCGCCGCTCTCGAACATCTTGGCCTTGGCCTCGAGCTGGCGGGCGATGGTCTTGTGCAGGTTGAAGCCTTCGGGCGCGGTGGTCAGCGCCTTTCCGACCTTCAGCAGCGTTTCCTTGGGCAGGCCGGTATCGCCGCGGCGGTCGCTGTTCTTGGGCGCCGTCTCCAGGCCCTGCCACTTGCCGTCCAGCCAGTCGGCGCGGTTGGGCAGATGGGCCTTGGAGGCGTTGAACTCCTCGTCCAGGCGGCGGTTGAAGGCCTCCTGCATGGCATCGACCTCGGCCTCGCTGGCGGTGCCTTCGGCAACCAGCTTGCCGCTATAGAGCTGCAGCGTGGTCTTGTGGTCCTTGATGACCTTGTACATCAGCGGCTGGGTGAAGGCCGGCTCGTCGCTTTCATTGTGGCCGAAGCGGCGATAGCAGATCATGTCCAGCACGACGTCCTTCTTGAACTTCTGCCGGAACTCGATGGCGATGCGGGCGGCATGGACCACCGCTTCGGGATCGTCGCCATTCACATGGAAGATCGGCGCCTGCACCATCAGGGCGATGTCGGTGCAATAGGGCGAGGAGCGCGAATATTGCGGCGCCGTGGTGAAGCCGATCTGGTTGTTGATGACGAAATGGATGGTGCCGCCGTTGCGTTAGCCCTTGATGCCGGACATGGCGAAGCACTCGGCCACCACGCCCTGGCCGGCGAAGGCGGCATCGCCATGGATCAAGAGCGGCAGTACCGAGGTGCGGGCGTCGATGTCGCGCAGCTGCCATTGCTTGGCGCGCGCCTTGCCCAGCACCACCGGATCGACGATCTCCAGGTGCGAGGGATTGGGGGTGAGCGACAGATGCACCTTGTGGCCGTCGAACTCGCGGTCGGACGAGGCGCCGAGATGGTATTTGACATCGCCCGAGCCCTCGACATCGGAGGGATTTGCGCTGCCGCCCTGGAATTCGTGGAAGAGCTGGCGATAGGGCTTGCCCATGACATTGACCAGCACGTTGAGGCGGCCGCGATGGGCCATGCCCAGCACGATTTCGGAAACGCCGAGCTGGCCGCCGCGCTTGATGATCTGCTCCAGCGCCGGGATGGTGGCCTCGCCGCCGTCCAGGCCGAAGCGCTTGGTGCCGACAAAACGGTTGGCGGCGAATTTCTCGAAGCCCTCGGCCTCGATCAGCTTGTTGAGGATGGCCTTCTTGCCCTCGGGGGTGAAGCCGATCTGGCCCTCGTCCCCCTCGATGCGGCGCTGCAGCCAGGTCTTCTGCTCCGCATCGTTGATGTGCATGAACTCATAGCCGATGCGGGCGCAATAGATGCGGCGCAGCTTGTTCAGAATCTGGCGCGGCGTGGCGGTGTCGAAGCCCAGCACGCCATCGACGAAGACCGGGATGTCGAGCGCGGTGCCCTCGAAGCCGTAATTGGCCGGATCGAGCGAGGGCTGGCTGGGCTTGGGCGTCAGCTCCAGGGGATCGAGATCGGCTTCGAAATGGCCGATCATGCGATAGGCGCGGATCATCTGCACCGCGTGGATGGAGTGCTTGGCGGCCTCGGAGGCATCGCCCGCCGGCGCCGCCGGCTTGCCCGGCCCGGGCTTGGCGGCCTTCGGTGCAGGCTGCTGGCCGGTGAGCGCCAGCGTGGTGTCGTCGCCGGGCAGCGGCGGAGCCTTGCCGCGGGCGAAGGCCGGGCCCTGGCCGAGCTGGGTGGCGGTGAGATTGCGCTCGCTCAGCGAGGCGAAGTAATCCCGCCAGCTCTGGTCCACCGCATTGGGGTCGGCGAGATATTGCTCGTAGAGCCGCTCGACGAAGAGCGCGTTGGTGCCTGACAGGAAGCTTGTCGCCTCCAGGATGTCGTTGGAGGCGCGGCCGACCGTGGCGGGGGAGGGTTGTTCAGTCATTTCAAACGCTTAGGGCGGGGCTTGTTGGGCTCCGGCCCATCCTGGGGGGTGGCGTTCCGGCACACGCGTGTTGGAGCGGGTTGGTAGTCCCTTCCGCCAGCCGATTCAACGCCCAATAGGGTTAATATGGGTTCAATAAGACCCAATTGCGACCACGGATTAAGGGCCCCGCGACAGAGCCGAACTGCCTGAAATATGGGCGCTATTTGCCGGAGAGCAGTTCGACCAGCGTCGTTCCGAGGGCCGCGGGATTGGGCGAGACACGGATGCCCGCCGAACGCATGGCTTCGATCTTGCTGTCGGCGCCGCCCTTGCCGCCGGAGATGATGGCGCCGGCATGGCCCATGCGGCGGCCGGGCGGGGCGGTGACGCCGGCGATGAAACCCACCATCGGCTTCTTCACCTTGCTGTGGCGGATGAAGTCGGCGGCGTCTTCCTCGGCGCTGCCGCCGATCTCGCCGATCATGATGATGGATTGGGTTTCCGGATCGGCCAGCAGCATTTCCAGCACATCGATGTGCTCGGTGCCCTTGACCGGGTCGCCGCCGATGCCGACGCAGGTGGTCTGGCCCAGGCCGACGGCGGTGGTCTGCGCCACCGCCTCATAGGTGAGGGTGCCGGAGCGCGAAACGATGCCCACCGAACCGCGGCGATGGATATGGCCGGGCATGATGCCGATCTTGCATTCGCCGGGGGTGATGACGCCGGGGCAGTTGGGGCCGATCAGGCGCGACTTGGAACCGGAAAGCGCGCGCTTGACCTTGACCATGTCCAGCACCGGGATGCCCTCGGTGATGCAGACGATCAGCGGCACTTCCGCATCGATCGCCTCCAGGATGGCGTCGGCGGCGAAGGGCGGCGGCACATAGATCGCCGAGGCGTCGGCGCCCACCGCCTCCCTGGCCTGGCGCACGGTGTCGAACACCGGCAGGCCCAGATGGGTGGAGCCGCCCTTGCCCGGCGAGGTGCCGCCCACCATTTTCGTCCCATAGGCGATGGCCTGCTCGGAATGGAAGGTGCCCTGCGACCCGGTGAAGCCCTGGCAGATGACCTTGGTGTTCCTATCGACCAGGACCGACATTCACGCAGCCTCCTTCAAAGCGGCGACGGCCTTCTCGGCGGCGTCGCCCAGATCGTC
>CAZYGO010000299.1:0-4926 GCA_964647455.1 uncultured Rhizobium sp. | reverse complement strand
GGCTTCGCTGCGCAGCGGGGGCGAGACCTTGCGGAAAGTGTAATAGGAGCCGACGTCCAGCTCGTTCAGCGTCAGGTGATGGGCGGTGACGCCGCAACTGACGGGCAGGCCGCGCTCCTTCGCCGCCACGATCAGGTCGAGGCTGGCGCGGGTGGAAATCTGCGCGAAGTGGTAGCGGACACCGGTCAGTTCGGCGAGCGCGATGTCGCGTGCCACGACCAGGCTTTCCGCCATGGCGGGTGCGGCGGGCAGGCCGAGCCTGGTGGCGAATTCGCTTTCGGTGGCCGAGGCGCCGGCCGTCAGTTCAGGATCCTCGGCATGGGCCGCGATCAGGGCGTCGAAGGTGGCGGCATAGGCCATGGCGCGGCGCAGCACCCGCGCATTGGCGATGGAGCGGCCGACATCGGCGAAGGCCACCGCGCCCGCCTCCCGCAACAGGCCGATCTCGGTCATGGTCTCGCCATCGCGGCCGCGCGTCAGCGCCGCCATCGGCAGCACCCGCACCTTTGCCGTGGCGGCGGCGCGGCGCAGGATGAAATCGACCAGCGACGGCTCGTCGATCACCGGATCGGTGTCAGGCATCACGATCATGGTGGTGACGCCGCCCGCCGCCGCGGCTTGCGAGGCCGAGGCCAGCGTCTCGCGATGTTCCGCGCCCGGCTCGCCGGTATGCACCTTGGCGTCGATCAGGCCGGGCGCAAGCACCAGCCCGCGGGCGTCGATCACTTCCGGATCGCCGGGCTCGACGTCGTTGAACAGGCGCGGCCCGATATCGGCGATCCTGCCATTCTCCACCAGCAGGCCGCCTTTCACGTCCATGCCGGCGGCGGGGTCCACCAGCCGGGCGTTGCGGAAGGCGATGCGGCGCGTGCTGCTCATGGGCCCTCCACGAGAGCGCCGCGAGAAAGGGCATCCAGCACCGCCATGCGGATGGCGACGCCCATTTCCACCTGCTCGCTGATCAGGCTGACTTCGACATCGTCGGCGATGTCGCTGGCGATTTCGACACCCCGGTTCATCGGACCCGGATGCATCACCAGCGCCCCCGGCTTGGCATAGGCGAGCTTCTCGCGGTCCAGGCCCCAGAAGCGGAAATATTCGCGGGCGGAAGGAATGAAGGCGCCGCCCATCCGCTCCAGCTGCAGCCGCAGCATCATCACGATGTCGGCGTCCTTCAGGCCGGTCCGCATGTCGCTGCTAACCTCGACACCGAAGCGGTCGATATCGGCGGGCAGCAGGGTGCGCGGCGCCACCAGCCGCACGCGTGCGCCCATCATCGCCAGCAGCCGCAGGTTCGAGCGCGCGACGCGGCGATGCAGGATGTCGCCGCAGATGGCGACAATGCGGTTCTCGAAGCCGCCCAGGCGGCGGCGGATGGTGAGGGCGTCGAGCAGCGCCTGGGTCGGATGTTCATGCGCCCCGTCGCCGGCATTTATGACGCTGCAGGAGAGCTTGCGCGAAAGAAGTTCCGCCGCGCCGGCATCCTGGTGGCGCACCACCAGCATGTCGGGTTGCATGGCGTTGAGGGTGGAGGCGGTGTCGATCAGGGTCTCGCCCTTGGAGACCGAGGAATTCTTGACCGCCATGTTCATCACATCGGCGCCAAGCCGCTTGCCGGCCAGCTCGAAGCTGGACTGGGTCCGGGTCGAGGCCTCGAAGAACAGGTTGACCAGCGTCCGACCCCGCAGCAGGCCCGACTTTTTGTCAGCCGCCCGGTTCTGTACGACGTAACTATCGGCAACATCCAGGAGGCCCAGTATCTCCCCGGGCGAAAGCCCCTCAATTCCCAGCAGATGGCGGGATTTGAGGATAGGGGCGGGGCTAGCTGTCATTAAAGCGTGGCTTATATGGGGGACACTGGGTTCGGGCAAGTTCCAAGCGGAAGCGTACAAAAAAACACCGTTTCACCCCAAAAAAGGGGGATGCGACGACAAAGTTTTTGTGCAACGCATTATGCTCTGCCGAGTTTAGATTCTTAGGTCAACGAGGGAAATAGTTATGAAATCTGTCAAGCGCTTCGTCGGGGCTGCGACCACTGCCGCCTTGCTTGCTTCCGGCGTTGCTTATGCCGCCGACCTGGCCCCCCTTCCGGCCGGCAAGCCGGCTGGCGCCCACAAGGCCGCGCTCCTGGCGCTTGGTCCGATCTTCTGGGTTGGCTTGGTCGCCATCGCGGTCGGTATCGGCGTCGCTGTCGGCAACAACGACAACAACGGCGTCACCACGCCGACCACCACTTCCACGGGCACCGGCGCCTAATCGGCGCCTGCCATCTCTTCCAGGCTCCTGCCCGCCGGTTCGGGCAGGAGCAGGAGAGCCCCCATGGCGAGCGGTATAGAAACCAGCAGCCATTGCAACGCGGGGCCGTGGCTCTGGAAGCGGTCATAGAGCACCCCCTCCAGCGCCAGCGCCGCCGCCCCCCCTCCGATTTCCACCAGATAACGCAGGCCGCCCACCGTGGCGCGGTAATGCGTCGGCACGATTTCCAGGGCAAAGCCGGCGATCAGCGTGTCGCCGGAGAAGAAGCCAAGGAAGCCCGTGATCCACAGGACCGGGACCGCCCAGGCCGGCGCCTGTCCGAAGAACAGGAAGAAGCCGACGCCGCATAGTGCCACCATGGCGATGGCGACGGGCTTGCGGCCAATGCGGTCGGACAATCGCCCCGCGCCGATGGCCAGGGCGAGCCCCACCAGGCCGCCGGGTATCAGCACCAGGCTCGTCTCTCCCGGCGAGTAGTGATAGGCCTCCTGCAGGTATTTCTGCGCCAGGAAGGTGGCGGGCGCGGCGGCGAAGCCGAAGGCCCCTGCCGCCAGCACCGCGGTGAAGACACGCGCGGGATATTGGCGAAGGATATCGCGCAACAGCGCAAACGCCGCGCCAGCGCGCAGCCCGCTTTCGCCATGGGTCTGAAAGCGCTTCGTTTCCGGCAGGCGCCGGCGCAGCATGCCCACCAGGAAAAGGGGAATTGCGCCCAGGAAATACAGCGCCCGCCAGCCATAGGGTAGCAGTTCGATGGCCGCGAACAGGGCCGAAGCCAATCCCGCGCCGATAAAATAGAAAGCCACCAGCGCGGCGTTGGCCCAGCCGCGGGCGCCGGCCGCGATCTCCTCGGCCACCACCACGAAGCAGAGCATCTCCTCGGCATAACCGAAGATGCGGGTGAAAAGCTGGGCGCCGACGAAGCTGGCATAGCCTGGAGCGAAGGTGGTGGCGAGGGTGAACACCGCCTGGCCGAAGATGGTCGCCAGCAGCAGGCGGCGCCGGCCGATCAGGTCGGCGCTGGCGGCGATCAGCAGCGCCACGATGGCGGCGGTGCGGAAATAGGCCAGCGTGAGGCCGATCTGATTTTCCGGAATGGCAAGGGAATGCTGGATCTGGGGGGTCGCCAGGCCGAAGATGTTGACGTCATAGCCGGCAAACAGCGCCGCCGCGCCGACCAGCAGCATGATCCGCTCGGTGCGCCGGTCCAGCGTGATCGGCGGCCGCAGCAGCCAGAGGAATTTCGCCGGCGCGGTTTCGTCGCTCATGGGACCCTCAGATTGCGCAAACGATCCAGCGCGCCCTGCAGGATGTAGGCGGCGGCCATCTTGTCCACCACATCGGCGCGGCGCGCCCGCGACGCATCCGCTTCCAGCAAGGTGCGTGTGACCGCCATGGTGGAGAGCCGTTCGTCCTGCAGAATCACCGGCAGATCCCGGCTGCCGGCCCAGTTGCGGGCAAAGGCGCGGGCCGACTGGGCCGAGGGACCGTCCGAGCCGTCCATGTTGAGCGGCAGCCCGACCACCAGGCCGCCCACCCCCTGCTCACCTATTATAATGTCCAGCCGGGCGGCATCGGCGGCGAACTTGCCCCGTTTGAGGGTCTGCATCGGGGTGGCCACGGTCAGGAGGGTGTCGGACAGGGCCAGGCCGACGGTCTTTTCTCCCAGGTCCAGGCCCAGCAAGCGCTTGCCGGGGGGCAGGCTGAGGTCGGCCAGCGTGGTCAAAGCCAAAAGCTTTTCCTTTTTGATCGGTCCGGCAGGCCGGACGGGCCCCGATTTCCTTGCCAGTCCGCCCCCTGATTGCTAGCAAGACCGGGCTTTTCCAGCAAACAGGAAGCTTTCATGTCCGTCGACAAGGACACCGTGCGCCGCATCGCCAAGCTGGCCCGTCTCGCCGTGCCGGAAACCCGGCTGGAGCCCATGGCGGGCGAACTGAACGGCATCTTCAAATGGGTGGAGATGCTGGGTGAGGTGAATGTCGAGGGTGTGCCGGGCATGACCTCCGTGGTCGCCCAGAAGCTGAAATGGCGGAAGGACGAAGTGACCGACGGCGGCAACGCCGACGCCCTGATGGCCAATGCGCCCGGCGGCGAGGAGCATTTCTTCACCGTGCCCAAGGTGGTCGAATAATGCCCCCGTCCATACCCAATGACCTGACTGCCATGACCCTGGCCGAGGCGCGGGATGCGCTGGCGGCCGGGACGATCTCGTCCCGCGAACTGACCGGGGCCTTCGTGGCGGCGATCGAGGCGTCGCGGCCGCTCAACGCCTTCATCACCGAGACCGCCGAACAGGCGCTGCTGATGGCCGACCTGTCCGACCGGCGCATTGCCAGCGGCGAGGCGGGAGCGCTGGAGGGCCTGCCCATCGCCATCAAGGATCTGTTCTGCACCAAGGGTGTGCGCACGACCGCGTGCTCGCACATCCTCGACAACTTCGTGCCGACCTACGAGTCAACGGTGACCGCGCAGCTCTGGCGCGACGGCGCGGTGATGCTCGGCAAGACCAACAATGACGAGTTCGCGATGGGCTCGTCGAACGAGACCTCGTGCTTCGGCCCGGTGGTCAATCCCTGGCGGCGCCGCGGCTCGAATGTCGGCGCCACTGGTTCGGGAGATATCGAGGGCGCACATCTCGTGCCCGGCGGGTCATCCGGCGGCTCGGCTGCG
>CAZYGO010000298.1:0-3080 GCA_964647455.1 uncultured Rhizobium sp. | reverse complement strand
TCGCAAGACCCAGGTGCGCGACGAGCTGATCTTCGTCGAGGCGGTGTTCGAAGGCACCGTGGACGATCCCGCCCGCATCCGCGCCCGGATGGAGGAACTCTCCGCCAACCGCGAGGCCAGCCAGCCGATCAAGTCCAAGACCGGCGGCAGCACCTTCAAGAACCCGCCGGGCCACAAGGCCTGGCAGTTGATCGACGAGGCCGGCTGCCGGGGCCTCAGCCGTGGTGACGCCCAGGTGAGCGAAAAGCACACCAACTTCCTGATCAACACGGGCGAGGCGTCGGCCGCCGACCTGGAAGCGCTGGGCGAGGAAGTCCGCCGCCGGGTCAGGGAGAAATCGGGCGTCGAACTGGAATGGGAAATCAAGCGCGTCGGTATCCCGGGGGAGCGGCTTTGAGCGGGTTCAGGCGCATCGCGGTCCTGATGGGTGGCCGTTCCGCCGAGCGGGAGGTTTCGCTGTCCTCCGGCCGTGGCGTGATGAAGGCGCTGGCCGAGGAAGGCTTCGAGCCGGTCAGTGTCGATCCCGGCGACAATCCGGGCCAGCAATTGTGGGAAGCAGGGCCCGATGCCGTTTTCAACGCCCTGCATGGCCGCTTCGGCGAGGACGGCACCGTCCAGGGGCTGCTGGAGCTGATGCGCATTCCCTACACCCATTCCGGGGTTCTGGCCTCGGCGCTCGCCATGCACAAGGAGCGCACCAAGGATATCTATCGCGCCGCCGGCCTGCCGGTGGTCAAGTCCATCGTGGTGGACCGCCGCGAAGCCGCGCGCGAGCACCTGATGGAGCCGCCCTATGTGGTCAAGCCCGTCAACGAAGGCTCTTCGGTTGGCATCTTCATCATCCGCAAGGGCGACAACCGCCCGCCGGCGGAACTGGGCAGCGACACCTGGAGCCTGTCCAGCGAGATGATGGTGGAGGAATTCGTTCCCGGCCGCGAACTCACCGTCGCGGTCATGGGCGATCGCGCGCTCGGCGTCACCGAGATCACCACCGAGCTCGAATTCTACGATTACGAAGCCAAGTATGCGCCGGGCGGATCGCGGCACATCCTTCCCGCCGACCTGCCCAGGGCGGTGAGCGAGGAAACGATGGACCTGGCGGTGCGCGCCCATCGCGCCCTGGGCTGCCGCGGCGTCTCGCGCACCGATTTCCGCTATGACGATACCGGTGCCCGCCCGCGCCTCATCCTGCTGGAGACCAACACCCAGCCCGGCATGACGCCGACTTCGCTGGTGCCCGAGCAGGCGGCGCATAACGGCATCTCTTACGCCAGGCTGTGCCGCTGGATGGTGGAGGACGCCTCATGCGACCGCTGAGCGAACGCAAGACCCGCGGCCGCGCCGTCGCCCGCCAGGGCGCGCGCCCCGTGCGCGAACTGCCCAAGGTGCAGCCCGGCACCGCCCGCCGCGGCAAGGCACGGAAGGAAAGCCTGCTGGCGCGCCTGATGCCATCCAGGACCGTCCTGGCCGTCACCGCCGCCGGCGCCCTGCTGGCCCTGCTGCTCGGCCTGGCGGTGACCGGCGTGCTGGGCCGCGCCCTCCAGGGCTTCAAGGTCGCCGGCAACGCGGTCAGCGCCGATGCCGGCTTTTCCATCCGCAGCATCCATATCAGCGGCGAGCGCCGCACGCCCGCCGCCACCATCGCCGCGGCGCTGGACCTGCACGAGAACCAGTCCATCTTCAGCGCCGACCTCGCCGCTGCGCGCGCCCGTCTGCTGGCGCTGGACTGGGTCGCTTCCGCCGAGGTGGTGCGGCGCTATCCCGACTCCATCACCGTCACCATCGTCGAGAAGCGACCCTTCGCCCTCTGGCAGGCGCCTCCCGACGCCGCCGGCAATGTCCGCCTGGCGGTGGTCGAGCGCAATGGCGGCGTCATCACCAGCCGCGAGGCCGAAAGCTTTTCCCGCCTGCCCAAGCTGATCGGCGCCGGCGCCCCGGCCGCCGCCGCCGAGCTGGTGGATTCCGTGCAGTCGCACCGCGCCATCTCGGCCCGCATCGCCGCCTATGAATATGTCTCGCAGCGGCGCTGGAACCTGATCCTGGCCAACGGTGTCATCGTCAAGCTGCCGGAACAGGGCTGGCAGAAGGAAGTGGACGCGCTGGAGAAGCTGATCATCGACAAGGGCATTCTGGAGCGGGACATCAGCGAGATCGACATGCGCTCGCCGACGCATTTCTTCTTCCTGCTGCGCAATGGCGAACGCAAGGACGAGGTACGGGGGAAGGAAACGTGAGCGAAGCGCTCCGCCTGCGCGTCAACAACGAGATTCCCGCCTGGCGCCCCGGTTTGGTGGCGGCGCTGGATGTCGGCACCTCCAAGATCGTCTGCGTCATCGGCCGCGCCGAAGGCGGCGCCCTGAAGGTGCTGGGCAGCGCCCTGCGCGAGTCCGCGGGCCTCAAGGCCGGCACCATCACCAGCCTCGACGCCGCCGAGGAAAGCATCCGCGATTGCGTCGCCGCCGCCGAAGCCATGGCCGATGCCCGTATCCAGAATGTGCTGATCGGGGTCAATTGCGGCCAGCCCGTCTCCGTCACCAGTCGCGCCGTGATGGCGCTGGACGGCGCCCTGGTCGGCGACGAGCATCTGCGCGTATTGCTGCAGGAAGGCCGCGCCCGCGCCAAGCTGGAAGGCCATGAGATCATCCAGTCGGCGCCCACCGCCTATGTGGTGGACGAGGCGCGGGGGGTGAAGAACCCTTCCGGCATGTTCTGCCAGAAGATCGGCGTCGCCATGCATGCCGTGGCGGTGAAGCCCAGCCCCCTGCAGAACCTCAAGCTGGCGGTGGAACGCTGCCATCTCAACGTCGCCGGCAGCCTGTTTGCGCCCTATGCCTCGGGCCTTTCGGTCCTCACCGAGGACGAAAAGCAGATCGGCTGCACCCTGATCGACATGGGCGGCGGCGTCACTTCGATTGCCGTCTTCCTGGAAGGCAACCTGGTCCATGCCGACGTCGTGCCGCTGGGCGGCTTTGCCGTCACCTCCGACATTTCCCGCATGCTCTCGGCGCCGCTGTCCGCCGCCGAGCGGGTCAAGACCCTGTTCGGGGCGGCGCTGGGCGAGATGGATGCCGGCACCGACG
>CAZYGO010000297.1:0-5997 GCA_964647455.1 uncultured Rhizobium sp. | reverse complement strand
AAAGCACGCTCTTCAACCACTGCCGCATGCCTCACCCTGGCGAGTTCCCCGACGAGTTCGGCGGCTGGACGCTGGAGATAGAGCAGTTCCACTGGGGCCATCGCGCCGAGAAGGCGACCTGGCTGTACATCGTCGGATGCTCGCCTTCTGACATCCCCGCTATTCCCCGGCGCATCGGAAAACCAACTCACTGTGTCCGGCCAACGCGGAGCTATCCGCGACTCCCATCCATCACCAAGGCCGAACGGGAGCACACGCCGCCGGCCCTGGCTGAATGGCTGGTTGAGCTGGCACGCCGAACAGTGAAGCACAGGCTCACCGCCTGACCCACCCCACTCCCTGCCATTGCGCCACTACGGCGCGAGGTAACTCCCATGCCCCTCGACGAATCAGCCGTTCAGCGCGGTATCACCGAGCTGATCGCGAACCCGCACGCGCATTACCAGGCCCAGTTGGAGGAAGCCCTGTTCCACGAGCAGGCACTCGACCTGATCCGGCGCCTGAAGGTCTACGCCGACCGCAGCGCATCACCGATAGCCCATGAACTCTGCGTTGAAGCGACTGAGTTCGTGGCCAAGCATACGAGGACTAAACCATGACCATGGCAATGGAACTGATCCGCCACATCGCCGGACTCTACAGCGGCCAGGCCTTCAAGGGCGACCTCACCCAGATCTACATCACCGGGAACGAAATCTGGATGGCTCAGCAGATCCTCGCCTCGCAGCAGGTAGAGGGCGCGCAGGGGGAGCGGGAGACATTCGAAGCTGTCTATTCGTCCCTCGACCTTTCCATGTGGGATGACGCATGGGGCATGCCTGCGTATCGACATTCGCATGTCGATGCGCTTTGGGAAGGATGGCAAGCCCGCGCCGCCCTGGCGCAACCCTCCCCGAAGTGCGCCACCTGCAACGACCGAGGGCATGTCTGTCTCGATTGGGAAGCGGGCGCATGGGACGAATGCCCCGACTGCAAGGCTCAAGAGCCGCAGAACTGTCCGACCTTCATGGGCGAGCCAATCGCCCAGCCTTACGAAGCACCCCGCGACAAGATCAATGCGCTGTTCAAGGCGCTGGGGTTCAGCGGAACGGCGAGCGTTGGTGACATTCTCGATGCGGCTATAGAGCGCGTTCAGGCGCAACCCTCCCCGTCTGTCGTTCAACTCAGCGGAAGTCGTGAGCGCCGTATCTACGTCGCCGGCCCGATGACTGGCTACAAGGACTTCAATTTTCCGGCGTTCAACGCTCAGGCAGAAGCACTTCGCGGACTAGGCTATCACGTCGAGAACCCGGCAGAACATGGCATCGTGGACGGCGCCGAGTGGCAGGATTACCTGCGCTACGACATCGGCCGCCTGTCCACCTGTGAAGCAATCTTCCTGCTTCCTGGCTGGTCGAAGTCGAAAGGTGCTGCGCTTGAGGTGCATATCGCCAAAGCGCTTGGCATGACTTTCATCCATCACGCTGATGCCGAGCATGAGCAACCCTCCCCGGCGCCGGAGCTGGAGCGGCCGGAGGTGGTCGCGTGGCTTGTGACTGGCGTGCATCCGAACCATTCCGCGCCGCATGTGGCAGTGGATCGCAACGGTCAGAATGCCAGAGGGCTTGCTGACCACTGGGCAGAGCGCGGCTGCGCGGTTGAGATCATGCCGCTGGTGACCGTCGCCCAGCACGAACGAATTCTGCGCAAGGCGCTGGGAGACGCTTGATGGCGGAACGACTCGTTTACGGCGTAGGGGTGAATGACTCTGCATATCCGATCCAGAGAACTGCAACTGTTCTGTCGGAGAGCGGCAGGCCATCCAGGAAGTCGCTCTGGATGTGCCCTTTCTATAAGACTTGGGCAGGCATGTTGCGCCGCTGCTACTCCGTAGCCCTTCATGCTCGATTCCCAACATACAAAGACTGCTCCGTAGCTAGCGAATGGCACCGGTTCAGCGCCTTTCGCAACTGGATGTCTCGCCAGAACTGGGAAGGGAATCAGCTCGATAAAGACATCCTTTTCCATGGCAACAAAGTCTATGGGCCGGAGACATGCGTATTCGTCAGTCTGGAGGTGAACTCCTTTGTCACTGACAGCCGAGCAATTCGAGGAAGCCTGCCAATCGGCGTTTATCTGCATCGTGAATGCAGGAAGTACTACGCACAGTTAAACGATGGGAAAGGGAAGCACATCTACTTGGGCGCCTTCGATACACCAGATAAGGCGCATATGGCTTGGCTTGCAGCGAAACGTGAGAAGGCCATTCGACTAGCTGAGAAACAGGCAGACCCGCGAGTGGCTGAGGCGCTCATCAACCGCTATTCGAAGCCTCAGCTTGCATATGGAGGTTCCGCATGAACTACCGCGAACAGTTCTACAACGGCGAGATAGAAGCCAAGACGCTGCTCGATGTAATCGACAAGATGGAGGGCGAGGACAAAATTCTAAGGGCTTCGTACCAGATGGTATGCGAGGAGAGAAAGGCGCTCAGGGAGGAAGTCGCAGCCCTGCGCGAAGGCCATGACAAGGAGTGGCGTCGCGCCGGAATCGCGGAAGAAAACCTAAAGGCCGCCCTGCGCGCAAGGGTTGTGGTTGTCCCCGAGCGGCTGAGCAAGTTCAACGAGCGCAGCAGCCTTGATCAAGGCTGGAACGCCTGCCTCGACGAACTGGCGCGCCTCAACGGCAAGGTGGTGAGCGAGGACGCCTTGCGCGTGCTCGTCGGCCATGCCACGGGCGAGATCAAGCACCTGAACAATGGCTTGTGCCCGGATGACCTAGAAGGTCACGAAACGCGCGATCCAGACTGCACTGTATGCCGAGCCCTGATCGATGCGGGGAAGGAGGTCGGCGATGCCTGAGCTAAAGCCTTGCCCGTTCTGCGGCGATGCCCTGGAGCTTAGGACCGTCGCGCGCGACTGGTATCGGGTCGAGCATCCGGATAACGACGCGTGTCCATTGGGCGGTAACGACTATACCTACGCGCAAACTGCACAGGGCTTAAAAACTCTGCTGACGGACTGGAGCCAACGCCACATCCCCGCCGACCAGATGCTGGTGCCTATCGATCTGTTCAAGCGCTTACTCGCCCACATAGAGTACGACGCAGCTGGCGCCCCGAGCGAGTCCACGGCATCCGATATCGCCGACGAGCTCCGCGCCCTCCTCAAGCGAAACCCTTCCCCTTAACCGCACACCCATATGGGAGGCATGACCGTGCCTGACATTCAAGCAACCTACATCGAAGTGAGCGCCGAAGTGCGCTATTGGGAAGACGCCAAGATCAACGGGCAGGAGGACAGTGACGGCTCTCTGGTGCCGTTCCGTCGTGACGACCTCTGGTGTCCAGTGATCCGCCTGGAAGATGGCATGGTGATGGACTGGCCGGCCGGCATGATCGCCGACATCCACTACAAGGTCTGCGACGCAGGCCAGTACTGGCTGCTCGACGACAACCGGCAACGTGTCGCTCAGTGGGCCGGCTACTACGTACCGGACGACTTCCTCTGCCCGACCGAGAACGGCTATGGCGACTACATCATCTTCAAGGTGGGCGTCGATGGCCTGATCAAGAGTTGGAGCAAGCCCGAGATCGAATGGGGTGGCCGCGAGGATGATCAGGAAGGCTGGAAACGCCTTGAGGAGAACGACCGTGCCTGACGAAATTTCCTATGAATCCGAACTGGCCAGCAAGTGCCAGGGTGTCGCCCAATGCCTCAGCTACAACGGCCCGAAGCATGAGGCCGAGGCCAAGTATGTACTGCGCGAGGCATCTCACATGCTGGACAGCCACGCGGTTCGCGTACACCAGAAGCGCGATGGCCTGCTGATCATCAACGCGCGCGGCAAGTCCAGGTTCATGACGTGGCGCGAGCGTCTGGCCCGCTGGCTGCTCAAGGGCGCCCTGGAGATTCGGCCATGACCGACATTCGAGAAGAGTTTGAGGCTTGGCACCATGCTGAGTTCGGCTACTGCATTTCTGAGGAAGATGACGCTTGGGGCGCCGGAGAATGCGCCAAGCGCTGGGAAGTCTGGCAAGCCAGCCGCGCGGCTCTGAAGGTGGAGCTGCCAGATGGCGACCCTGGCGAAGTCGGCCCGCGCAAGTTCGTCATCGAGGAAGTGAAAGAAGCCCTCCAGCAAGCCGGAATAGAGGTGAAGCCATGAAAGCATGGAAGGTCTATGCATCCGATGGCTACCCATCGGAAGGCGCAACGCTGGTTTGGGCGGAGACGCGCAACCAGGCGCGCCACCTTGGCCGGCGCTCTGCCTGGGAGTGGGAATACCACCACTGCACTGCGGTGCGCGCCCCTGCTTGGGATGGGCTTCGCACCGAGCCAGGCTATATCGACGACAACGACGAACTGCCAGAAGGCGCTGAGCCGTTCTATTCGGAGGAATGCTTCTAATGGACACCAACAAGCTGAAGGAGCTGGCGGAGCGGGCTACGGCTACTCGCCCAGACTGGTACACGGAGGACGGGAACAACTGGTTCCTTCCACGCGATTGCATGAACTGGATAGCCGCCGCCAATCCCCAGGCCATCCTCGAGTTGATTGAGCGCCTGGAGAAAGCCGAGAAGGACGCGGCGCGTTACCGCGAACTGAGGAAGATCACGCCTTATCGATTCAAGAAGATTCAGGAAGCCGCAACAACCGACGGCGGCGACGTCTTCTATTTCCATGCGGATCGGTTCGACGCCGCGCTGGACGCAGCCCTGGAAGGAGGCGGGAGATGAGCGACGCACCCATCGAGCCCCAGGACTACACATGGGGCGTCAAGGTGGTGGACATCGGCGACATCCGTGTCGCGCGAGGCATGACGCGTCGCCCAGCATCGACGTGCAACCACCGCCACCAGGTCTACGACGACAAGGAGCGGCGTATCTGGTGCAGCGACTGCGAGAGCGAGTTAGAGCCGTTTGACGCCTACATGCGGCTGGTCGAAACGATGGATAGCCACATCAAGAACCTGCAGCGCCGCGAGCAGCAGGTAAAAGAGGCCGAGCAGCACGTCGCTAGGTCACGGGCAGTGAAGGTCATGGACGAAGCTTGGCGCAGCACTACCATGGCGCCGCTCTGCCCTCACTGCAATGCAGCCATCCTCCCGGAAGACGTTGCCCGCGGCGTCGCCAAGGCTTCGAAGAAGCTGATCATCGCCCGCCGCAATAAGCAGAAGCCCTCCGCATAACCCAACCCCATTCCACCATCGCCGGCCAGCGCCGGCGCGATGAGGTATTGCCATGTTCATGACGCCTGAAGAGGTGGCCGACCTGACCGGTCGCACCCGTGCCAGCGCGCAAATTCGCTGGCTCGACGAGCATCGTTTCGGCTACGTGGTCGGCGCCGATGGTCGCCCCAAGGTTCTGCGGGAGGTTGTGCTTTCCCGACTAGGATCAAATCAGCAGCAGAAGAAAGAGCCGCGCCTGCGCTTGACGGGCTCGTGAGGAGGGAGGCATGCGCCCGAGAAAGAAGGACCGGCACTTGCCGCAATGCATGTACCACAAGCACGGAGCCTACTACCTGGTGCGAAAAGGAAAGTGGTTGCGCCTAGGCGAGGACTACCAAGAATCGCTTCTGGAGTATGTCCGCAAAATGTCGCAGGCAACTCAGGGAGGCATGCCGGACCTGATCGACCGAGCCATGAAGTACCATTTCAAAAAGAAGAAGCTGGCGGCCAACACCGTGCTGCAGTATGAAACGGCGGCGGAGCGCCTGAAGGATATCTTCGCCGAGTTCAACCCGAAGCAGGTCATGCCGAAGCACATCGCGGCGGTGAAGGCGGACCTGGTAGACACGCCAAACATGTGTAACCGGATTCTGTCCGTTGCCCGGATCATCTTCGGCTATGGGCTGGAGTGGCAGGAGGTGGACTCGAACCCCTGTGTTGGGGTTAGCCGCCACGAGGAGGGAAGGCGCGATCGCTACATCACGGACGGGGAGCTCGCGGCTTTGCTCAATGCGGCCAGCCCTTACATCAGGTGCATCCTCGAAATGGCTTACCTGACCGGCCAGCGCATCA
>CAZYGO010000296.1:0-5429 GCA_964647455.1 uncultured Rhizobium sp. | reverse complement strand
CGAAGGCCTGGCCCAGCAGCCGGGCGGCCGCGTCCTGGCCGATATCGCCGGCGACCGCGATCTTGATGCCGTTCTTTACCCAGTGGGTGCGGGCAAAGGCCTTGAGGTCGTTGGCGGTGATGTTGGCGATGGCGGGCGCCTCGCCATCGGGCGGATGGCCATAGGTGTGGCCGTTGAAGAAGGCGCGGAAGAATCCCTTGGCGGCGACCTGGGCCGGCTGGGCGCTTTCCTGCGCCAGCGACTGCAGGATGCCGGTGCGCACCCGCGACAGCGGTTCGGCGTCGAAGCGGGGCCGCGTCAGCGCCATCTGCAGCAGCCGCATCGCCTCGCCGACATCGGCCGACTGCGCCGTGATGCTGATGACGGTGAAATCGCGGTCGGCGCGGGCGGAGAAGCGGATCGCCCTGGCCGCCAGGGCGCGATGGAAGGCGGCGGAATCCAGGTTGCCCGCCCCCTCGTCCATCATCGACGCGGCGAAGCTGGCCAGACCGGCCTTGCCGCCCGGATCATAGGCCGCGCCCGCCGGCAGCGAGATGTTGAAGGCGACGATGGGAACGGTGTGGTCCTCGGCCAGCCAGACCTGCGCCTGCTTGCCCAGATCGATGTTCTTTACTTCGGCGGCGCTGGCCGGGATCACGGCGGCGGCGAGCAGAGCAGCGATGACGAGCAGCCTGCGCATCACTTCCCTCCAGGAAGCAGATAGCCGGTCACCGCATCGCGCCGGTTCAGCACCCCGGCGGCGGCGCGTAGCGCCGCGCCGTCAACGGCGCGGATGCGGGCGGGCCAGGCATTCACATCGTCGGCGGTCAGTCCCACCATCAGCGCCTGGCCATAGGCCTGGGCCATTTCCGACTGGCTGTCGCGGCGATAGAGCGCGTCGGCCACCAGGTTCGTCTTGGCCCGCTCCAGGTCGGTCCCGTTCGGGGCCGCGGCCATCACCCCGCCCAGCGCCTGGTCCATCGCCCGTTCCAGCGCCTCCAGGCCGACGCCGGGACGCGGCACGGCGACGAGGATGAATTCACCGGCGTCGCGGCGCCAGCCGTCGTAGTAAACCTCGATGTCGCTGGCCAGCTTCTTCTGCTCGACCAGGACGCGATAGAGCAGCGCGGTCTGGTCGCCGCCCAGATACTGCGCCAGCGTCTCCAGCCCTTCGGCGACGCCCGGCCGCCCCGTCGCATAGGACGGCACGCGATAGATGCGCTCCAGCAGGGGTACCTTGGCGTCTGGGCGCATGACGGTGAGGCGGGTCTCGGCCAGGCGCGGCGCGGTGGCGTTCTCGGCGCGCGGGCTCAGCGGCCGCGCCGCGACCGCCCCGTAATATTGCTGCGCCATGGCGCGGACCTCGTCCGGTGTCACGTCGCCGGCCACGATCAGCACGGCATTGTTGGGGGCGTAATGATGGCGGTAGAAATCCGCCGCCGAGGCGCGGTCGATATGGCGTATCTCCTCGGCCCAGCCCACCACCGGCCGACCATAAGGGTGCGAGAGATGCAGCGCCGCCCGCAGCTGCTCGCCGAATAGCGCCTGGGGATCGTTCTCGGTGCGCATCCGCCGTTCCTCCATCACCACGTCGCGCTCGGTGGCGACGGCGTTGTCGGAAAGGTCGAGATTGGCCAGGCGGTCGGCCTCCAGCTGCATCGCCAGCGGCAGGCGGTCCTTGGCGATGCGCTCGAAGAAGGCGGTGAAGTCGTGGGTGGTGAAGGCGTTGTCCTGCCCGCCATTCCTGGCGATGAGCTGGGAAAACAGGTCGCCCGGCACCTTCTTGGTGCCGCGGAACATCATGTGCTCGAAGAAATGCGCCAGGCCGGAAATGCCCTGCGGATCGTCAACGCCGCCGACCTTGAACCACAGCATCTGGGTGGCGACCGGCGCGCGATGGTCGGGAATGACCAGCACCTGCAGGCCGTTGGCGAGCGCGAACTGGAAGGTCTGCGCGCCCTTCGGCGCGGGCGCGGCGCCGGACAGAAGCGCGACGGACAGGAGAGCGAGGATAAGTCTCTTAGAACCAGTCAAACCAGCCGCCCGATTTCCTGGCCGGGGCACGGCGCTGCGCGGCGGCAGCGGCGGCGCGGCGCCGTTCCACTTCCGCGTCGGCATCGATCGGCTCGCCATTGTCGGGCTGCGCCTTGGCGCCCAGCAGGCGGGCGGTGAAGCTGGGGTCGGCGCCCTGCATCCTGGCCTGGTCGGACTGCAGCAGCTGGCGGATGCCCGGATCGCTGCGGTTGACGCCGGCCGTGGCCAGCAGCATGCGCTCGGCGGTGGAATAGTTGCCCTGGATGTTGGCGGCGATGGCGGCGGTGTCGCCGGCGCCGAACATGGCGGCCTGGGCCTGGACGTCGGTGGCCAGGGAATTGGTGGGCGGCGCGCCGGGCGCGGGCGGCATCAGGTTGTAGCCGGGCGGAATGATCAGCGGCGCCTTGGTGGTGACGGCGAACTCGTCCGGCGCCTTGTGGCCGCCGCCCGCCATCTCGTTCAGATAGGTGCAGCCGCCGAGCGCCGGGATCGCGGCCAGCAGGAGAAACAGACCAGACTTACGCATCCTTCGCACTCTCCGACGGCTTCAGCACGTCATAAATGAACGCCACCGCGCCCAGGGTCACGGCCAGATCGGCGATATTGAAGACATACCAGTCATAGCCGAAGGCGTAAAAGTGGAAAAAATCGGCCACCCGGCCGTAAAGCAGCCGGTCCAGCAGATTGCCAAGGCCGCCGCCGATGATCAGGCCGCAGCCCAGCGACACCACCGCATCGCGCGATTTCCACATCCAGTAGGCCAGAAAGCCGATCACCGCCAGCGTGGCCGCTTCCAGGGCCCAGGTTCCCAGTGCCCCGGAGGCGGGGAACAGGCCGTAGGAAATGCCCGGGTTCCAGACCATTACAAGGTTGAAAAGGGGCAGGACCGGGATGCTTTCGCCCGCACCCATGTGGCGGAAGCCCGCGCCATAGAGGAGCGCCAGCTTGCTGGCCTGGTCGGCGGCGAAGGCCAGCAGGGCCGCGGAGAGGCCGAGCAAGCGCGGAGTGGAGTTCATGCCGCCCCCACCGCGCCGCTGCAGCGGTTGCAGATATGCTCGGCATGGGTGGTGACTTCCGCCAGCACGCGCCAGCAGCGGGCGCATTTCTCGCCCTCGGCCCTCATCACTTCCACCGCGGCATAGCCGGGCGCGCGCGCCGGATCGGCGGCCAGCGTCTCCACCCGCGCCGTCGAGGTGATGGCCAGTTCCGCCAGGTCCACCGTGTCGAACAGCGCCAGGTCGTTCGGGTCATCCAGCTGCAGCAGCACCGAGGCTTCCAGGCTGGAGCCGATTTCCTTGGCCTCGCGCTTGAGTTCCAGCGCCCCGGTGACGGCGCGGCGCAGTTCGCGCAGCCGCTTCCAGCGTTCCAGCAGGTCGCTGCTGGCCCAGGCGGACGGCGTCTCCAGGAAATCCTGCAGGTGCACGCTCTGGTCCATGCCGAAGCGCATGGTCCAGGCCTCCTCCATGGTGAAGCAGAGGATGGGCGCGAACCAGGTGACGACGCGGCGGAAGATTTCATCCGTCACCGTGCGCGTGGCGCGGCGGCGGAAACTGTCCTTCGGATCGCAATAGAGCGCGTCCTTGCGGATGTCGAAATAGAAGGCCGACAGGTCGTTGGTGCAGAAGTTGAACAGGCTGGTGGTGACCAGATTGTAGTCGAAGGCCTCATAGGCCTTGCGGACGATGCCATCCAGCTCGGCCAGCCGCGCCAGCATGAAGCGCTCCAGCTCCGGCATCAGGTCGCGCTCGATCCGCTCCTTCTCGTCGAAGCCCGACAGGTTGGCGAGCATGAAGCGGATGGTGTTGCGCAGGCGGCGATAGGATTCGACATTGGCCTTGATGATGTCCTGGCCGATGCGCAGGTCCTCGGTATAGTCGGAGGAGGCCGCCCACAGGCGCAGAATCTCGGCACCGTTCTTCTCGGCGATCACTTGCGGGGCGACGGTATTGCCCAGGCTCTTGGACATCTTGCGGCCCTGCTCGTCCAGCACGAAGCCATGGGTGAGCACGCCCTTGTAGGGGGCGCGGCCGCGCGTGCCGACGCTTTCCAGCAGCGAGGACTGGAACCAGCCGCGATGCTGGTCGGACCCTTCCAGGTAGAGGTCGGCCTGCGCGGCCTTCGGCCAGGCCGGATTGACCGGATGCTCGAAGACGAAGGTGTGGGTGGAGCCGGAATCGAACCAGACATCGAGAATGTCGGTGACCTGCTCGTAATCCTCGGCCTTGCGGCCCTCGCCCAGGAAGCGTTCGGGCGGCGAGGTGAACCAGGCATCGGCGCCCTCTTCCTCGAAGGCCCGCGTGATGCGGTCGAAGACATGGCGGTCGTTCAGCACCAGGCCCGAGGCCTTCTCGACGAAGATCGCCAGCGGCACGCCCCAGGCGCGCTGGCGCGACAGCACCCAGTCGGGCCGGCTTTCCACCATGGAGCCGATGCGGTTGGCCCCGCGCGCCGGATACCAGTCGGTGGCGGCGATCGCCTCCAGCGCCAGTTCGCGCAGGGTGCGCCCGTTCATGAAGGGCTCGTCGATGGCGACGAACCATTGCGGCGTGGCGCGGAAGATCACCGGCGCCTTGGAGCGCCAGGAATGGGGATAGGAATGGCGCAGCGTGCCCTTGGCCAGAAGCTTGCCATGGGCGATGAGTTCCTTGATGACGGCGCCATTGGCGTCGCCATCCTTGCCTTCGGGCGTGAGGATGCGCTTGCCGGCGAAGGCGGGCACGTGCGGCGCATAGGAGCCGTCCGGCTGCACCAGGCTGAAGGCATCGGGATTCTTGGCGGGGTACTGCCGGTCCGTGCCCACCATCAGCTCGAAATCGTCCTCGCCATGGCCCGGCGCGTTGTGGACGAAGCCGGTGCCGGTATCGGCGGTGACGAAGCCGGCGGGCAGCACCGGGACCTCGAAGGTGTAGCCCAGGCTGCGCAGCGGATGCGCCGCCACCAGGGTCTTCAGCTCGCCCACCGGCACGGTGCGCACGCGGGAGAGCATCATCTTGGCGTGCTTGGCGACCTGTTCGGCCAGGGTGTCGGCCAGCAGCAGCATTTCGCTGGGACGCGCCAGGGAGCCGTCGGTGGCATCGGCGACCTGGTAGAGGCCGTAGGAAATCTCTTCCGAGAAGGCGATGGCGCGGTTGCCCGGAATGGTCCAGGGCGTGGTGGTCCAGATCACGATGAAGCAGTGCTTCAGGTCGTCGGGAGACTTCACCAGCGGGAATTTCACATAGATGGTCGGGCTGGTCTTCTCGTGATACTCGACCTCGGCATCGGCCAGGGCGGTCTTCTCCACCGGCGACCACATCACCGGGCGGAAGCCGCGATAGAGCAGGCCGTTCTCCACGAACTTCATCGCCTCGCGGGCGATGGCCGCCTCGGCCCTGAAGTTCATGGTCGTGTAGGGATTGGCGAAGTCGCCGATCTGG
>CAZYGO010000295.1:0-7794 GCA_964647455.1 uncultured Rhizobium sp. | reverse complement strand
CGCCGCCGCATGCTGCGCGCGCTCGAGGAGTTCTGGATCGAAGGCGCGCTTCCCGCCGCCGCGGTGGGCCAGGTCTCGCCGGGAGACGGGATTCGGGTTGACGGCATGCCCGACATCGCCGGCACGGTGACGGCGGCGGGGGCCTCCATCGACCCGCGCACCCGCGCCGCCATGTTGCGCGCTCGCCTGACGAGTCCCGGCAGCCTGGTGGGCGGTCAGACCGTGCGGTTGACGGTTTTGCGCCGTGCCGCCGCCGGCGATCTGGCGGTGCCGCGCGCGGCCATCGTCGAACTCAGGGACGGTCCGGCCGTCTTCGTCGCCCGCAGCGGCGGTTTCGAGCCGGTGGCGGTTCGCGTACTGGCGCGCGGCCCTGCGGAGGCAACGATCAGTGGCGGGCTGTCGGCGGGCGATCGCATCGCGGTTTCGGGGCTGAGCGAGCTGAAAGCCGCCAGCCTGCGGCAATAGCATGCTCAGGCGCCTCATAGAGCTGGCCCTGAGTCAGCGCATGCTCATGCTGGTGCTGGCCGGGCTGCTGCTGGCCGGCGGCTACTATGCCTTTTCGCGGCTGCCGATCGACGCCTACCCCGACATTTCCACCACCCAGGTGAAGATCATCCTCAAGGCGCCCGGCATGACGCCCGAGGAGGTGGAGCAGCGCGTGATCGCGCCGCTGGAGCTGGAACTGCTGGGCATCCCCAACCAGGTGATCCTGCGTTCGATGGCCAAATACGCCATCGCCGACATCACCATCGATTTCGACGACAGCACCGATGTCTACTGGGCGCGCCAGCAGGTCGGCGAACGCCTGTCACAGGCGATGGACAGCTTGCCCGATACGGTCAGCGGCGGCCTGGCGCCGATCGCCACGCCGCTGTCGGAAATCTTCATGTTCACCATCGAGGGCGGCAATCTCAGCCTGGCGGAACGGCGGACCCTGCTGGACTGGACCATCCGCCCGGCGCTGCGCACCATTGCCGGCGTCGCCGACGTCAATTCCCTGGGTGGCCATGCCGCCACCTTCGCGGTGGTGCCGGACGATGCGGCGCTGATGGGCGCGGGCGTGCGGATATCCGACATCCGCGATGCCATCGCCGCCGCCAACCGCAATGACGGCGCCGGCCGCGTCAATGACGGGGAGGAGGCGCTGATCGTCCGCGCCGTGGGCGCGATCCAGACGCTGGAGGATCTGCGCCAGGTGATCGTGCCGACCCGCAAGGGGGCGGGCGTGCGCCTCGGCGACATCGCCACCGTGCGCACCGATTCTCTGACCCGCTATGGCGCGGTCACCCGTAATGGACAGGGCGAGGCGGTGGAGGGCCTGGTGCTGGGCCTGCGCGGCGCCGATACGGGCGCGGTGGTCGCCGGCGTGCGAGCCAGGCTGGAGCAATTGCAGCCCAACCTGCCGCCGGGCGTGCGGCTCAACATTTTCTACGACCGCGCCGACCTGATCGAAAAGGCCGTCAGCACGGTGGAGCACGCGCTGATGGAGGCGACGGTCCTGATCGTGGTGCTGCTGGTGCTGTTCCTGGGCAATATCCGCGCCGCCATCGTGGTGGCGTGGACCCTGCCCTTCGCGGCACTGATCACCTTCCTGATGATGAAACTCTTCGGCCTCACCGCCAACCTGATGAGCCTGGGAGGGCTGGCCATCGCCATCGGCATGCTGGTGGACGCCGCGGTGGTGGTGGTCGAAAACGCGGTCGACCGGCTGGGCCACCACCGCGCCGACGGGCACCTTTCCTCGCTGCACCTGATCTACCGCGCCGCCGCGGAAGTGGCCGTGCCGGTATCATCCGGCATCGTCATCATCTGCCTGGTCTTCCTGCCGCTCCTGTCGCTGCAGGGTCTGGAAGGCAAGCTCTTCGCACCGGTGGCGCTGACCATCATCTTCGCGCTTTCGGGTTCTCTCCTGCTTTCCCTCACGCTGATCCCGGTGATCGCTTCGCTGGCGCTCAAGCCGGGCGCCCATGGCGAGGCATGGCTGATGCGAAAGCTCGCGCCGGCCTATGCCGGCGCGCTGGCGGCGGCGGCATATGTGATGGTGGGCAAGACCTTCATGCCGACCATGGACGAAGGCTCGATCATCATTCAGCTGGCAAAGCTGCCCTCGATCACGCTGGACCGCTCGCTGCAGCTGGACCGCGCGATCGAGAAGGCCGTGCTGCAGCAGGTGCCCGAGGTGCAGGAGGCCGTTGGCCGCAGCGGCAGCGACGAAATCGGCCTCGATCCCATGGGCCTTGGCGAAACCGACATGTTCCTGATGCTGAAGCCGCGCGCGCAATGGCGCACCGGCAACAAGGAGGACATCGTCGAGGCGGTCCGCACGGTGATGAAGGATTTTCCGGGCGTGGATTACACCTTCACCCAGCCGATCGAGATGCGGACCTCGGAAATGCTGACCGGCAGCCGCGGCGACCTGGCGATCAAGGTCTTCGGGCCCGACCTCAGGGAGCTGGGCCGCCTGTCCGAGGCTATCCGCGCCGCCGTGCAGCAGGTGCCGGGCGCCGCCGAGGTCTTCACCGTGGCGGACGATTCGGTGCGCTATCTGCAGACCGATATCGACCGGCTGGCCGCCGGCGACGCCGGCATCTCGGCCCAGGCGCTGCAGGAGGAGATGCGGGCCAGGCTGGAAGGGCTTGGCGCGGGCGTCGTCACCCTGCCGGAGCGGCGCGTGCCCATCGTGATCCGTGGCGGGACCGAGTTGCAGTCCCGCCCCGAGCTTTTCGGCGGCATTGCCATCGCCGGTGAGGATGGGAGCGTCGTCCATGTCGCCGACGTGGCCAGGATCACCCAGCCGGAAGGGCCGGTGCGCATCAACCGCGAGAATGCCTCCCGTTTCGCCACCATCCAGGCCAACGTTTCGGGCCGCGACCTGGTCAGCTTCGTTGACGCCGCCCAGGCCGCGGTGGCGCAGACGGTGAAGCTGCCGGCCGGCTACCGGCTGGAATGGGGCGGGGAGTTCCAGAACCAGCGCCGCGCGGCGCAGCGGCTGATGATTGTGGTGCCGCTGGCGCTCGGCCTGATTTTCCTGGTCCTGTTCGCCACCCTCGGATCGGTGCGCCAGTCGCTGCTGATCCTTGGCAATATTCCCCTGGCGCTGATCGGCGGGGTGCTGCTGCTCTGGCTTTCGGGCGAATATCTCTCGGTGCCTGCTTCGGTCGGCTTCATCGCCCTGCTGGGCATCGCGGTGCTCAACGGCCTGGTGCTGATCGTCTATTTCAACCAGCTGCTGGCCCAGGGTCTTCCCATGGCCACAGTCGTCTATGAAGGGGCGCGCCGGCGCCTGCGGCCGGTGGTGATGACCGCCAGCATCACGGCGCTGGGCCTGATCCCGCTGCTCTTCGCCACCGGGCCAGGTTCGGAGATCCAGAAGCCTCTCGCCATCGTGGTGATCGGCGGCCTCATCAGTTCCACCGTATTGACGCTGTTCCTGCTGCCGATCCTGTTCCAGCGCTTCGGCGTGCCCGGAAGAAAGGACGCGCCATGATCCTGACCAGGCTCACCTTGTCCTGTCCCGCGGCTCTGGCGGAGGCGGTGGTCGAATGGCTGCTGGAAACCGGCCGGGACATGCACGGCTTCACCACCGTCGCGGCTTCCCGCCATGGCGGCGATTTCACCGGCGCCTCCCTGCGCGAGAAAGTTCGCGGCACCACCGACGCCACGCTGCTGATCGCCATCCTGCCCGCGTCGGGCCTGGCGCCCCTGCTGGAGGCGATGCGCGACCGCTTTCGCGGCACGCAGATCCATTACTGGACCGAGCCGGTCCATGAGACCGGAGACTTCGCATGAGGACTTTTTCCTTGCTGATTGCCTGCGCGCTGACGCTGATGGCACCGCCGGCCGTGGCGCAGGCGCCCGCGCCGGCGGTGCGGCACGGCGATGTGCGTTCGCCCAGCCTGGATTTCATGCCGCCGCACGAGATGATCGACCGCATCATGGCGGAGGATTTCGACGTGCTGCAGGCCCGCGCCCGGGTGCAGGCAGCCGAAGCCGACGCGCGCGCCCGCGCCGCCGGTCCACATGAATTCACCCTGCGCAGCGAATATGTCAGCCGCGCCTCCAACCTGGAAGGCCATCTCAACGAATGGACCATCGGGGTGGCGCGCGGCATCCGCCTGCCCGGCAAGGCCGACGCCGACGCGCGCATCGGCAGCGCCGCCGTCGCGGTGGCGGAAAACGGCTTCGGCGATGCCCGCCACCAGGCGGCGACGCTCCTGAAGACGCTTTACCTGGACTGGGTGCAGGCGGAAGCCGAGGCCGCGCTGGCCGACGAGGAAGTCCGCAATTACGAGCGCCAGTTGACCGCCACCGAGCGCAGCCGCGCGCTGGGCGAAACCGCCACCTTGCAGGTGGAGCAGGTACAGGCCTCGCTGGCCCAGGCGCGTTCGCTGGCCGCCCAGGCCCAGCAGGTCCGGCTCGGCGTCAAGGTCTCGCTGCAGCGAACCTTTCCCAGCCTGGTGCTGCCGGTCCAGGCCGCCGGCATGCCGGTGCCGCAGGCTCCGCCCGGCAGCTGGGACGAATGGCGCACCGCCGTGCTGGACGACAATCACGAGGTCAAGATGGCGCAAAGCGAGGCCGAGCGCCGCGCATGGCTGGCCAAGCGCGCGTCCATGGACCGTTTTGCCGACCCCACATTCGAATTGCGCACCTTCCAGGAACGGTCCGGCCATGACACCGGCTTCGGCATCGGCTTCACCATGCCGATCGGCGGCGCCCTGCGCAGCGCCGCCGCCGACCAGGCGTCCGCCGAAGCCACCGCCGCGGCCATTGCCGCGCGCAAGGCGGCGCGGGAAGTCGCCATCGCCGCCGACCGCGACGTCATCGCCGCGCAGCAGGGTCTGGCGGCCTGGGAGCAGGCGCAGGCGGCGACGCAGAGCAGCCGCCAGATGTTGGCCCGCATGCAGCGCGCCCTGCAGCTCGGGGATATGGGGCTCACCGAATTGCTGCTGGCCCAGCGCCAGGACTATGAACTGCGGCGGGCCGAGTTGCGTGCCCGCGCCGCGGCCCATGGCGCCGTGCTGCAACTGATGATCGACGCGCACCGCGTCTGGTCGCTGGGCGACGAATAGCCGCGACGGCGCGCTCCGGTGGTTGCGTTGCCATCGGCACGGTCGGCCGATGAAAAGACCGATGCCTTCCGCCGCGTTCGGCACGGTTGCCTGGTCCGATCGCGCGCCGGCAGACCCGCGTGCCGCGCGGCCTGGCGAAATCTTGCCAACAGGTGCCGCCGTGCCTAAAGAAGGGTGCGGTTTTCACAAAGACAGTATGAACACGGGCATCATCAAGTTCTTCAACGCGAGCAAGGGTTTCGGGTTTGTAACGGCAGACGAGGGCGGAAAGGACATCTTCCTGCCCGCCACGGCGCTGGGGGACATTCAGCCCGGTCAGTTGAGCGGCGGTCAGCGCGTGGAGTTCGAGTCGGAGCCCGATGCCCGGGGACCGAAAATCTCCCAGTTGCGCCTGATCGGAAAGCCCGTCGCCAGGCCTGCCTCGCCGGCGCCCAGGGTGACGGTCTATTGCGACCCGTCTTCGGACGTGGCGCAGGAGGTTCTGGATGCCCTCCAGAAGGCCGGTCTTGCGGCCCAGGTCGTGGACTATGTCGCCAAGCCCATCCCCCAGGATCAGTTGAAGCGGATATCGCTGTCGCTCGGCGAGGCCGGTCAAAGCCTGGTGCGCCGCTTCGACCCGCTTTTCCTGGCGCTGAAGCTGGACGACCGCTTCATCGGCGAACAGGAATTCTGGACGGGCATCATCGAGCATCCCACGCTCATCAACGGCCCCGTCATCGTTCTTGGCGGCAAGGCCTGCATCTGCCGGTCGGGCAAGGACGTGAAGGCCTTCCTTGGCGGCGGTGGCGGCAGCGCGCCGCCAAAGCCGAAAACGCTTTCGCCCCGTCTGCTCGCCCTGTTGCGGGGCGACGATGCGCCGCCGCCGCCGGTCTCCGTGAAGCCGGCGCTTGCCGCCAAACCGGCGCCGCAAGCGCGTGCCGGCCAGGGCAAGACCGAAGCCGGGAAGAAATCCGTTTCCGCGGCCGCAAAGACGGCGCGGAAGACGGCGTCGGCCACGCCGAAAGCCTCCACGCCGGCCGCAGGGCCCCGCAAGGCCGCCGCCGGAGCGAAGAAGAAGGCGCCGGCCAAACCCAAGGCCGCCGCGAAGAAAGCCGTCGCGCCCAAGGCCGGGCGTTCGAAGAAATAGGCAATGTGAGCCCGCGGCAGGACCAGGCCGCCTCCACCAATCGCGGCGGCATCCCGCCAATGGCGGCGGCGCCGGGAATCGGTGCAGCCAAACCGCAGTGGCGGCGTTTCATGGACGGACGGACCATCAGGTTCCCGCACGCCATTGGAGACAGACATGCCAGCCAAGCAAGACGCCATCGCCCTTCTCAAGGCCGACCATCGCAAGGTCGAGGACCTGTTTGAAAAGTACGAAAGCGCGCGTTCGAAGAAACAGGACATCGCCAGGCAGATCTGCCTGGAACTGACCATCCATACCATGATCGAGGAGGAGATTTTCTATCCCGCCTGCCGCGAGGCCGGGGTTGAAAGCGACATGATGGACGAAGCCAATGTCGAGCATGACGGCGCCAAGGTGCTGATCGCCGAGCTCGAAAATGGTTCGCCCGACGACGAATTCTACGACGCCAAGGTCAAGGTGCTTTCGGAAGAGATCAAGCATCACGTCAAGGAAGAGGAAAAGCGCGGCGGCATCTTCACCGAGGCACGCAAGGCCGACCTCGACCTCGACGCGCTGGGCGAACAGCTGGCGGCACGCAAGAAGGAACTGATGGCACAATTCACGGCGGACGGGCTGCC
This sequence comes from uncultured Rhizobium sp., assembly GCA_964647455.1. Classification (GTDB taxonomy): domain Bacteria; phylum Pseudomonadota; class Alphaproteobacteria; order Micropepsales; family Micropepsaceae; genus Rhizomicrobium. The sequence goes on along the minus strand of CAZYGO010000295.1, from coordinate 982 downwards.
CCCGCCCGTCACCCGCACCATGAGCGCCCCGGCGCTGGAGCAGCGCGCGGGCGCCTGAGCCCCATTGCAGCCCGTTTGGACAGGCGCGAAGAGCTTCGCGCCTGTCCAATGGCTATGGGAACGGCTTCTCCCAGCCATGCCAACGGCTTGCGCGCTATTGCGCCGCCTGTGGCTATCCCACCCCATCCCATGCCCGGCTGCTGCTGCTAAGCTTGGAATATCAGGTGGTTGCGGGGTGGCGCCTGCCCGCCAGGGGGAGGGGGCGGCGTTTTTGCGCGGTTCGAATGGCGGGCGATCAGAAGCGCAGGCGCGAGCGCAGCACCACGCTGCGCTCCACCATGTCCCCGCTGGCGGCGGCATATTCCAGGTGGCGTCCGTGCAGCAGGTTGAAGCCCGAGAGCGAAATGTCGAGCGTATCGTTGACCCGCCAGCCCAGCTGGGCGTTGAGTTCGGCATAGCCGGGCACGCGCGGATCGGGCAGCTCGCCCACCTCGCGCAGATCGGCGTTGAAGGTCAGTCCTTCCATCAGCCGGATGCTCGAGCGCAGCGAGGCATAGTGATGCGGATCGTCCCCCGCCTGCGCCGTGCCAAGAAGCGTGCTGGCGCCGGGGGCGAACTTCAGGTCCACATGCTGCCAGGTGACGCCGGCGGTGAGCCGCCACCAGTCCGTCACCTGCAGGCTGGCCGACGCCTCCAGCCCGTGGATATCGCCCTCGATGCCGTTGCCCCACATCAGCGGCAGGAACGTCACCGGCGTGATCTCGATATTGCGCAGGTCGTCATAGACGTCCTCGAACAGCGTCACCGAAACCGAAAGGTCGGACGACCAGTTGCCGCGATAGCCGATCTCATAGGCGGTGACCGCGCTGGGCTGGAAATCGGGATTGCCGGTGATGAAGGTGGTGCTGCCCAGCAATTCCACCACGTCGGTGTCGAACGGGGTGGGCGCGCGCACCGAGCGCGAGATCGCGCCCCACAGCAG
>CAZYGO010000294.1:0-7526 GCA_964647455.1 uncultured Rhizobium sp. | reverse complement strand
AAAATGGGGCGAAAGCCAATTGACCCCGCGCATCGCCATACTCGTGCCCTGCTACAACGAGCAAGCCGCCATCGCCACGGTGGTGCGGGATATCCGCGCCGCCCTGCCGGGCGCGCTGGTCTATGTCTATGACAACAATTCCCGCGACCGCACGGCCGAGGTGGCCCGCCAGGCCGGCGCGGTGGTGCGCAACGAAAGCCGCCAGGGCAAGGGCAATGTCGTGCGCCGCATGTTCGCCGACATCGAGGCCGACATCTATGTGCTGGTGGATGGCGACGACACCTATGACGCCGCCGCCGCGCCGGAGATGGTACGCGCCCTGATCGCGGAGGGGGCGGACCTGCTGACGGCCCGGCGCGTCCATACCGAGGCCGCCGCCTACCGCCCCGGCCATGTGCTGGGCAACCGCCTGCTCACCGGCTTGACCGCCTGGCTGTTCAATGTCCGCATCCCCGACATGCTGTCGGGCTATCGCGTCTTCTCCCGCCGCTTCGTCAAGAGCTTTCCCTTCACCGCCCAGGGCTTCGGCATCGAGACCGAGCTGACTGTCCATGCCGTGCGGATGATGATGCCGCTGTCGGAGATGGACACGCGCTACAAGGAACGGCCCGCCGGCTCGGTCTCCAAGCTCAACACCTGGCGCGACGGCTTTCGCATCCTGCGCACCATCGAGCACCTGCTGAGGGAGGAGAGGCCGCTGGTGTTCTTCATCGTCGGCTTCGCCATCCTCGCCCTTGCCTCGGTGCTGGTGGCGCTGCCGGTGGCGAGCGACTATATCGCCACCGGGCTGGTGCCGCGCCTGCCCAGCGCCATCCTTGCCACCGGGCTGATGCTGCTGGCCTTCCTGGCGCTGACCTGCGGCCTGATCCTGGACACGGTGACCCGCGGACGCTGGGAGCAGAAGCGCCTGGCCTATCTGTCCCTGCCCGGGCCACAGCATCTGACCCCGCCGTGAGCGGCGTGCTGGCCTGGGCCTGGCGGCAATCCTTTGTCCGCTTCGCGGCCGTGGGCGGGGCCGGCTATTTCGTCAACGCCGCCGCCCTGACCGTCTTCACCCGCGGCTTCGGCATGGGCGTTGATGGCGCGCTGGCCTCGGCCATCTTTGTCGCGATGTGCTTTACCTGGCTGGGCAACCGCTATCTCACCTTCGCCCGCCGCCGGGCCCATGGCCTTCTGCCCGTCATCGAGGAATGGCTGCGCTTCGTCGGCGCCAACCTGCTGGGCGCGGTGGTCAATTACGGCGTGGCGCTGGCCCTGGTGCATTACGGACCGGGATGGCTGGGCAATCCCTATCTGGCCCAGGCCTGCGGCGTGGTGGCGGGTTTGGTGTTCAATTTCACCCTCTCGCGGCTGCTGGTGTTCCGGGCGGGCAGCGCCTAGCCTTCCGGCCCATGGGCTGGACGCGTCTTCTCACGGGCCTGGTGCTGCTGCTGGCTGTGGCCCTGCCCGCCCGCGCCGACAGCCAGTATCTGATCCGGGCCGAGCGCTGGACCGAGGCCGACGAACGCGGCTTCGACGAATTCATCGCCGCCATCGGCAACAGCGGCTGCGGCAGCGTCGATGGTTGCCTGAAAAGTTCCGCCAACCCCTTCCGCGCCTCCGATCCGCCGGACGCCGCCTTCCTGGCCGATTGCGCCGACCTGCCCTATTTCCTGCGCTTCTATTACGCCTGGAAGCGGGGCCTGCCTTTTTCCTATGTCAGCGCGGTCAGCCCGCGCGGGCGGGCGCGGGACGTCCGCTACAGCGCCGCCGGCAACCAGGTGGAAAGACGCCGCGACATTCCCAGCGGCGCCGATGCGCTGGAGGTGCTGGCGCGATTGATGGACGAGATCTCCTCCGCCACCTACCGCGTCGATCCGGAACTCGAGACGCCGCTGGAGCAGGATTTCTATTCCCCGGCGCTGGCGCCCGCCTTCATCCGGCCGGGCACCGTGATCTACGATCCCAACGGCCATCTGGCGCTGGTCTTCCGCATCGAGCCGGATGGTCGCATCCGCTATATCGACGCCCACCCGGACAATTCCATCACCCGCGGCTTCTACGACCTGCGCTTCGTGCGGGCGTCGCCCGGCATGGGCGCGGGCTTCAAAAATTGGCGGCCGCTGGCGCTGGCGGGCGCGCGCCGGGTGGGCGGGATTCTTTTCGGCGGCACGGTGGTGCTGGCGGCCAACCGCGATTTGCCCGGTTTCGCGCCGACCCAGTATTACGGCACCGCGGGCAGAAGCGCGGCGGGCTGGAAGGCGGGCACCTTCCGGCTGAACGGCCAGACACTCGACTATTACGACTATGTCCGCGCCGTGCTGGGGGGCGGCCGGCTGTCCTTCGATCCGGTGCGCGAGATTTCCGACATGGTGACCTCGAACTGTGCCGATCTGCGCTACCGCGCGGAAGCGGTGGAGGCCGCCCTTGCCGCCGGGCTGCAACGCCAGCCGCAGCCGGAACGGCTGCCGCCAAACATCTATGGCACCGAAGGCGACTGGGAAACCTGGTCCACGCCTTCGCGCGACGCCAGGCTCAAGGCCGCTTTCGCCAATCTGCGCGCCACGGCGGAACGCTTCGTCACCATGGCGCGGACGGGCGACACGCGCCTTTCCTGGCGCGGCGGCAACCTGGCCGCGGCCCTGCTGGCCGCCTATGACGCGGCGGCGGGCGCCTGCCGGCTCTCCTATGTCCGCAGCGACGGGATGACGGTGCGCTTCGGCTATGAGGAGGCGCGCCAGCGCCTGTTCCGGATGTCCTTCGACCCCTATCACTGCGTCGAGCATCGCTGGGGCGCGGCGGGCGCCGAAGCCGCCAGCTGCCGCGATGGCGCCCTCAAGCGGGCCTGGTACGCGGCCGAGCAGCGCCTGCGCAACCAGATCGACCGTACCTATGAGGCGCGGATGGACTTCTCGCTGCGGGAACTTGAGGACGGACGGGGCGGGACCGCCGCGCCGCCCGACACCGATGCGCGCGGCTATCTGCTGTCGATGCTGCGCGAGAGCCGGTGAAAAGCAAACGGGCGCCCGAAGGCGCCCGTTTTCCGTTTCGTCACCGCTTGCGGCGCGCTGCTACTTGCGGCGCTTGCGCGGGGCGGCGTCATCCGAGGGGGCGCTGCTGGCGCCGCTGCGTGCCGCCAGCGAATAGAGATGGGCGACCATCATCACCTTCTCGTCGCCCTTGACGGCATTGAACGCCTTGAGCGCGTCGGCCTTCTGGCCGGCGGCCAGGTAGGCGGTGCCCAGGCGCAGCTGGCCTTCGGAGGCATCGTTCAGGCCCTTGGCAATGCCAGCCTGGATGGTGGCGATGGCATCCTTGGCCTTGCCCTGGCCGATCTGGGCCTCGCCCAGCTGCACCAGATCGTCGCCCTTGGGCGCCTTCTGCGCGTCGGCCAGCGCCTTGCCGAAGCCCGCATTCTGCTCGTTGATGCGGTCATTGGCGAGCTTGAGCAGGCGGGTGATGCGGTCGCTGGGCTGGATGGTCTTGTCGGCCAGCGCCTTCTCCACCACCGCCTTGGCTTCGGCCGGGCTTTTGAACTGGATGGCGAAGGTGGCGTAGAGGATGACGTCCTCGGGCGCCAGGTTTCCGGTCATCGCCTTGATGCGATAGACGTCCAGCGTGTTGTGGTCCTTCAGGCCGCGGGCGCGCTCGGACAGACGCAGCAGGTTCTTCCAGTGCTCGGCCTTGCCGGTGGAGGCGACCAGCTGCTCCAGCGCCTGGCGCTGGGTAACGTCGTCCTGGGCGTCATAGGCGCAGCGCTGCAGGGTCATCAGAGCGGTTTCCCCGCCAAGGCCATAGCGCTTGATATAGGCCATGCAGTTCTTGGGATCGTGCAGCATGTAATAAGCCTGGGCGATCACCAGCCGCGACTGGCCATCCATGGCGTTGTTCTTTTCCAGAATCTCGCCGTCGGCGATCACGTCCTTCCAGCGTTGGGCCTGCGCGTCCATGGCGAACTTGGCCTTGGCGCCCATGGCGCCGCCGATCGAGGCGTCACCCGAGGCGACCGCGATCGACTGCTTCATCTGGGCAAGGGCCTGGCTGTCGCCGGCATTCTTGGGCTGCGCGGAATCGAGCCGCTGCATCGCTTCCTTGTAGCGCTTGGAGGCGGCGAGCGCCTTGGCCTCGTTGATGGCGGCGCCGACCTGGGCGCTCACGGTAATGGCCTGGGCGGCCTGGAAGACGGAGCCGGCACCGAGGACGGCAGTGCCCAGCAGGATCGCCGTGGCGGCGGCGCGCAATTTACGCATGTTCAGACCTCTTGCTGCTTGGAACGAATAGGGGCCGTGGGGACTTCACCCCGCGACCCCCACATCGCGAAACGTGTCCCTCACGGGCTAATTATACTGGTCAACGCCCACGAAACCAATATGGGTCGCGCCCAGGCGCTGGGCGTGCGCCAGCACCTCGGCCACGGTGTCATACTTGGCGAGACGGTTGGGATTGACGTGGATTTCCGGCTGCGGCGTCTTTTCGGCGGCATCCTTGAGATAGCCGTCGAGGTCGGCGATGGAAACCGCGGTTCCGTTCCAGCTGATGGTTCCGTCAAAATCGATGTCGAGATTGACGGTTTCGGGCGGAACCGGCGGCGGATTCGTGTTCGGCCGCGGCATGTCCAGCTTCACCGCATGGGTCTGGATCGGGATGGTGATGATGAGAAGGGTGAGGAGCACCAGCATCACGTCGATCAGCGGGGTGGTGTTCATCTCCACCATCACTTCGCCTTCGCCGCCGGAACCTACGCTCATTGCCATGGGAGTGTACCTTTATCCTTGAAAAGCGGCGGCGAGCCTCAAAGCCCGCCGCCTTGTGCCTCAACCGCCGCCCGCCATCGGCAGGGTGATGAACCCGACCTTCTGGATGCCCGAAAGCTGGCAGGCCAGGATGACGCGGCCCACCGCCTCGAAGCGCACCGCGCGGTCGGCGCGGATATGAACTTCGGGGATGTTGCCGGTGGCGGCGCCGGCCCGCATGCGCTCGATCAGCCTGTCGCGCAGCGCGCTCGGGTCGATCGGGGCGTTGTTGTAGTAGGTGTTCTCATTCTCGTCGACCGCGATCACGATGTTCTCGGGCTTGGTCTCGGTGACGATGTTCCGATAGTTGGGCAGGTTCACGGGAACGTTCTGCACAACGACCGGGATCGTCACCAGGAAGATCACCAGCAGCACCAGCATCACGTCCACCAGAGGGGTGGTGTTGATGGTGGTGTTGAGGTCTGCGGTATCTTCTTCCAACGAGTGTTGGACGTCCATTGCCATGGCTTGTCTCCGTCAGAAAGCCTTGCGGCCCCCGGCCTTCCTACTTGGCCTTGCTGATGAGATAAGCCTGCAGGTCGCCCGCAAAGCCGCGCAGCTTCTCGGTGATCACCTTGTTGCGGCGGACCAGGAAGTTGTACTGCAGCACGGCGGGAACGGCGACGAACAGACCGATGAAGGTCATGATCAGCGCTTCACCGACCGGGCCGGCGACCTTGTCGATCGACATCTGGCCGGCGACGCCGATGGCGATCAGGGCGTCCAGAATGCCCCACACCGTGCCCATCAGACCTACGAACGGGGCCGTCGAACCGGTCGAGGCGAGCCAGGAGATGCCGCCCTGCATGCGGGCATTGGCGTCTTCCAGCTGGCGGGTCAGCGACATGGCGATCCAGTCGTTCAGGCCGACCAGGCTGTTGCCGCCCTGGCTGGCCTTGAGGCCGGCTTCGGCGACGGCGCGGAACACGCTGTTCTTGGGCAGCTTGTCGATGCCTTCGGACAGGGTGGCGGAGGACCAGAACTTCTTCTCCAGGGTCTTGGCCTGGCCGAGGATGCGGGACTGCTCCAGATACTTCATGAAGGAGATGTACCAGCAGCCCACCGACATCAGGAGCAGGATGAGGAGAATGCCCATCTGGATCGGGTTATGGCGGCGGATGATGTCCTCGATGCCATAGGGATTCTCGGCCGGGGCGGCAGGCGCGGCCGGAGCGGCAGCCTGGGCCAGGGCCGGTTCGATGGCGGCGAAGACGGCAAGGGTGGTGACGGCCGCGACCGCGATCGTCAGATGCTTGGAATTCATTTGGTTTACTCCGTGCTTAAAGCTTTAAAGGTTGTGACGTTTATTATTACCGGGCGTCCTTGAGGGACCACACGACTCGGATCTGAGACCGGACAGCGACGGGCTTGCCATTCTGGGTCGCGGGCTTCCACTTCCAGCGCTGCTTGACGTAGTCGATGGCGGCGGTATCGAGGCGGTTGGAGCCGCTCGAGGTCGCCACACTCGCTTCGGTGCAACGGCCCGTTTCGTCGATCGTGACATTGAGCAGCGTCGTGCCCTGCTCGCCCAGGCGCTGGGAGATCGGCGGATAGGGCGGCGTGGTATGCGTGCTCATGATCGGCTCAGGCTGCGTCGGCGGCGGCGGCGCCGGCGGCGCGGGCGGAGCCGGCGGCGCGGGCGGCGGCGGCACAGGCGGACGCACCTGGGTCGTGGTGATGGCCGTGGTGCTGGGCGGCGCCTCGGTCTGGATGGTGATATCCGGCGGCGGCACGAAAGGCGGCGGCGGCTTGACCACATCCGGCGGCGGCGGCGGCGGCGCCTTGGCCTCCACCTTCTGCTGCTCGACCGAGGCCTGGATGTCTTCCTTCTTCTTTTCGATATCGGCGCCGACCAGGCCCAGGATCAGAAGGGCGACGATGCCGATATGAACGGCGGTGACGATGACGAAGCCACCAAAGCGGCTGGACTGGACCTGGGCGGCGGTGCCGCCCATCTGACCGCGGAGATTGTGCTCTGGACGTTCCATGCGTTTTTCACTCGCTAGACAAAAAAAACCCGGCGCCGCTTTGCGCCGGGCGCGATATTACCCGTTATGATCGAGAGCTACCATTCCCAACCCGGCACCGGTTGGATCCGATGCTCGCAACGCTGTTAAACCAATGGTAATCGCGCTTAGCAAGAGGGTCCAGTGAAACCGTTATCCGAAGGCTCTCACCGATGTGCGCGCGGCGCGGCAAACGCGGCCTGCGAGGCGTAACGCATCTCGCATCTGCAGCATCAGATGCGTGGGCTCTTTAAACCCTTTCATAGCAAGCGAATCCGCACGCAACATTGATAGCACACGGATTGGAGGGCGCAGTTGCAGCACCGCACGGCCCGGCCAGGCAGGGTTCCTTGCAAGGCATCTTTGCCGCAGCGGCAGACATTTCATCGCCGGCGGCTGTCAGATGCGGCCGAGCAGCGAAATGGTTCCCACCTGGCTGGTCGAGCCGTTGTTGCCGCGCAAATAGTCGTAATGCACGCCGATATGCCAAGTGTCGGTGCCGGCCGAGAGGCTGAGGCCGCCCAGCAGCGTGCCGGTGTCGGGATCGGGACCGACAAAGGTCATGCTGTTGCCGGCGGTGTTGAGGCCGCCGGTGCTGAGGAAGCCCGCCTTGAGCTTCACCGGGCTGTTCGCCAGGTCGTAGCGGTAGCCGAAACGCGCTTCCGGCTTCACGGTCAGTCCGAAGAGATTGAGGCCGGCGCTGAAATCGACGCCGAAGCCGGCGCGCATCGAATTGGCGTAATAGGGC
>CAZYGO010000293.1:0-4465 GCA_964647455.1 uncultured Rhizobium sp. | reverse complement strand
AACAGATAGCCGTCGGGCCGCATGGCGGCGATAGCTTTGCGCTTCTTGCCATCTTTCTCGATGTCGTAGAGCAGCGGTGCGGTGGCGATGTCCGCATCCCAAATATCGTGATGGATCGCCTGAAAATGCCATTTGCGCTTGCCGGTCTTCAGGTCCAGCGCAACCAGGCTTTCGCCGAACAGGCCCGGGCCCTTGCGCTTGACGCCGATATAGTCGCCCGAGGGCAATTCGACGCCGAAATAGACCGTGTTCAGTTCCGGATCGGCGCACATCTCGCCCCAGACGCCGGCATGGCCGAAGGCGGTGGTCGGGCCATCCGACAGCCAGGTGTCGTAGCCGAACTCGCCCTTGTGCGGGATGGTGTGGAAGATCCAGAGCCGCTTGCCGGTGCGCGCGTCATAGCCGCGGACATTGCCGACCGGCGGCACGGTGTTGCCCGCCCGCGGATCGCTGCCGCTGTGGGCGGCGCCGATCACGATGACGTCGTTGGCCACCAGCGGGGTGGAATGCCAGGAGACTTCGCCCGTCACCAGGTCGATCTGCTGATCGTCCTCCAGGCGCAGATCCACCACGCCGTTCTTGCCGAACTTGGGGTCGGGGATACCGGTGGCGATGTCCAGCGACTTCAGGCGATAGCCCTGGGTCGTGTAGATGATGCGCTCGACTTTGCCGTCGGTCCAGTAGGAGCAGCCATGGCCCGACAGGATACGCGGCGCGCTGGCGCCGCGCTCGCCTTCATCCTCGCGATGCAGCCAGATGATCTCGCCGGTGATGGCATCGAGGCAGACAATGTCGCGGCGCGTGCCGATGGTGACATACAGGCGGCCCTTGACCAGCAGAGGCGTCGATTCCCAGTTGGTCTCGATGCGCGGACCGAAATGGGAATTGTCTAGGCGCCAGGCGATTTGCAGGTTCTTGAAATTGCTGCCGTCGATCTGGTCCAGCGGCGAATAGCGGTTGGCATTCAGGTCCTTGGCGAAGTGCAGCCAGTCCGTGTTCTGCGCGATGGCGCGGGTGGGGGGCGGCGCGGGATAGGCATTGGCCAGGGCACCGCCGCCATTGGGGCTGCGCTGCGCTTCGGCCACCGTGGCCAGGGCACCGAGGCCCAGGGCGGCGGTGGAGCCGTAAAGCATGGAACGTCTGGAAAGAGGCGGCATGGCGATTACTCCCAAAATCGAAACGGTGCGGGCGACGGTCCGGTGTCCAGCCGCGCGGGGATTCTGCGTTCCCGCATCAAGCATTGCCCGAGGCGGTCTCCATTTCCATGGCGGCAATGTAACGGAGTGTGTCGGCCGGTCCCTGAAAACTCCCGAAGCGGGGCCGCCTTCGGCCCTACCCCATTGCTGTTGCTCGCGATCTGGCGCCGCGATTGGTATTATTATATAGGCTGCGCCGGCGCCCGGGCGCAACGTGCGCGAACTGTCGCGCCCCCTTTTGCCGCACTGCAAAATGAGTGACGCCGCGCACCATTGCCGAGGCATGACCGCCGGGTTATTCGGGCGGCCGAAAGGTACATCTCCATGCACGTCCTGATTGCCTGCGATTCCTTCAAGGATGCGCTGGACGCCGAAAATGTCTGTCATGCGATCGCGCGCGGGCTGAAACGGGCCCACCCGGGCATTGGGGTGACGGAAATGCCGCTGTCGGATGGTGGCGAAGGCGTGCTGGACATCCTGCGCAAGGCGCTGGCGCTCAAGAGCCTGTCGCTGGAAGTGTGCGATCCCCTGGGACGGCCGGTGCAGGCCTCCTATGGGATTTCTGCCGATGGCACCACGACGCTGGTGGAAATGGCAACCGCCTCGGGCCTGCAGCTGCTGACCCAGGCCGAACGCAACCCGCTGCTGACCTCGACTTTTGGCACCGGCCAGCTGCTGGCGGACGCTCGCGCGCGCGGCGCCCGGACCGCGCTGCTGGCGATCGGCGGCAGCGCCACCAACGATGCCGGCATCGGCATGGCGGCGGCGCTGGGCTGGCAGTTCCTCGATGCCGGTGGCGCCGCGGTGAAGCCGAATGGCGGCGGCCTACAGCGGATCGCGAAGATCGTCCCGCCGCCACAGAAGCTATTCGACAAGGTCGAAGTCCTCTGCGACGTCACCAATCCGCTTTTCGGCCCCAATGGCGCGGCCTGGATTTACGGTCCGCAAAAAGGCGGCAACCAGGAAAGCCTGACGCATCTCGACCAGGGCTTGCGCCACATCGCGGCGCTGGTAGCCGGACAGCTGGGCAAGCCGGGCCTGGCGGACGTGCCGGGAGCCGGTGCCGCCGGCGGCCTCGGCTTTGGCGGCATGGCCTTCCTCGACGCCACGCTCAAGCGCGGCATCGAGATGGTGCTGGACCTGGTCGGCTTCGACGCGGCGGTGCGGCAGGCCGACCTGGTGATCACCGGCGAAGGCCATATCGACGGCCAGAGCCTGCAGGGAAAGCTGATCCAGGGTGTCTGCGCCCGGGCGGGAAAAACCCCGGTGGTGGCGCTGTGCGGCAAGCTGTCCGCCTCCGAGGAGGATGTGCGTGCCGTCGGGCTGAAGGGCGCCTGGTGCATTAACGCGGTGCAGCGTCCGCTCGCCGAGATGCTGGCCGCCACGCCGCAGAACCTGGAACAGACCGCCGCGACGCTGCCACTCGGCGTTTGAAGCCGGCCACGCCGACACAGTTTTACAAGCCGGATCGCTTGGCAGCCCAGCGCCAGTATGATCGGATGCGGCTGTCGAAGACCAGAAAAAGAAGCTCGGGGAAGCGTTCATGTCCAGTTCCGCCCAGTCGCCGGCTCCTGCCGCGCTGTTGCTGCCGCTTGTGCTGCTGCTGTTCGTCGCCAGCGGCTGCGCCGCCCTGATCTATGAGGTGGTCTGGTACCAGATGCTGCAGCTGGCGATCGGCGCCAGCGCCATCTCGCTGGGCATCCTGCTGGCCACCTTCATGGGCGGCCTGTGCCTGGGCAGCTGGTTCCTGCCGCGCCTGGCCGGCAGCGACACCCATCCGCTCAAGGTCTATGCCCTGATCGAGCTGGGCATCGGCGTCTGCGGCGTTCTGGTGCTGTGGGGCCTGCCGCTGATCGACGATGTCTATTTCATCGCCGACCAGGGCGGCTTTGCCGGTATGCTGATGCGCGGCGCGCTCTGCGCCGTCTGCCTGCTGGCGCCGACCTTCCTGATGGGCGCCTCGCTGCCGGCGATCTCGCGTTTCATTTCCGCCACTCCGCGCGGAGTTTCATGGTGGGGCGTGCTGTATGCCGGCAATACTCTGGGGGCCGTGGCGGGCTGCCTGCTGGCCGGGTTCTACCTGCTGCGGCATTTTGATCTGGGCGTGGCGACCTATGTCGCCGTGGCGATCAATGTCGCGATTGCCTTGGGCAGCCTGCTGCTGGCGAAAGCCGCGCCGGCCTTGAGCCTGACCGTCGAGGAAGAAGCGGCGCCGACGGCGCCGTCATCCGGCGAAGAGGCCAGTCCCCTGCCCGTATATCTGGCGATCGGGATTTCCGGCGCCGCCGCCCTTGGCGCGGAAGTGGTGTGGACGCGCCAGCTCGGCATGCTGTTCGATGGCACCACCTATGCCTTCTCGCTCATCCTGGCGGTATTCCTGATCGGGCTGGGCATCGGCAGCGGCCTGGGCGCGGCTTTGCTGCGCTCCCTCAAGGCGCGGCCGGCGCTCGGCTGGTGCCAGATCCTGCTGGCGGCGGGCATCTGCTGGGCGGCCTATATGATCAGCAATGTTCTTCCCTTCCTGCCCGAGCCGCGCTCGCCCAATGGCTGGGACACCGCCTTCACGAATTTCAGCCGCAGCCTCATGGCCTTCCTGCCCGCCACCCTGTTGTGGGGCGCCAGCTTCCCGCTGGCGATGGCGGCGGCCAAGCGCAGCGGCGACGATCCGGCCAAGCCGGTGTCGCTGGTCTATGCCGCCAACACGTTCGGCGGCATCGTCGGCGCGCTGCTGGCCAGCCTGGTGCTGGTCGCCTGGATCGGAACCCGCGATACCCAGCGCGCGATGCTGGTGCTGGTGGCGCTGGGCGGCTTTGTGCTGCTGCTGCCGGGCCTCAACCGCAAGGGCGCGCTGGCGGGCGCGGGGCTTGCCGCTTCCGCCGCGCTGGTGGCGCTGCTGGCGATCGTGCTGCCGCCCCAGCCCGGCGAGCTGGTGGCCTTCGGCAAGCAGATCCGCACCCTGTCGCCCTATGCCAAGGTGATCGAGGTGCAGGAGGGCCGCAATTCCTCCCTCGCCATCACCCGCGTCAGCGACGGCTCGCTGCAGATCAGCGTCGCCGGCCATGTCGAGGCCACCAACGAGCCGTTCGACATGAGCCTGCAGCGCATGATCGGGCACATCCCGGCCCTGATCCATCCCAATCCGCAGAAGATTCTCGGCATCGGCTTCGGTGCCGGCGTCTCGGCCGGCAGCTTCGTGCCCTATGCCAGCGTCAAGAGCATCACCGTGGTCGAGATGGAACCCAAGGTGCCGCCGACCTCGAGCAAGTATT
>CAZYGO010000292.1:0-7741 GCA_964647455.1 uncultured Rhizobium sp. | reverse complement strand
TTGGCGGCATCCAGCAATTCGCCCGACAGACGGCCGGTCATGGTCGGCTCGTTGCGGCCGCGCGCCGCGGTGATCAGCCAGCGTATGGCGAGCGCGCGGCTGCGGTCGGCGCGCACTTCCACCGGCACCTGATAGGTGGCGCCGCCGACGCGGCGGCTGCGGACTTCCAGCGCGGGCGAGACGTTGCGCAGGGCTTCGTGGAAGACGACCAGCGGATCCTGCTTGGTCTTGGCGGCGATGGTGTCGAAGGCACCATAGATGATGCCTTCGGCGGCGGATTTCTTGCCGTCATACATCAGGCTGTTCATGAATTTGGCGAGAACCAGATCGCCGAATTTGGCGTCCGGGGTGATTTCGCGGCGTTCGGCGCGGTGGCGGCGGGACATTTTTCTTTTCCTTACTTCGGACGCTTGGCGCCGTAGAGCGAACGGCGCTTCTTGCGGTCCTTGACGCCCTGGGTGTCGAGCACGCCGCGGATGATGTGGTAGCGCACGCCCGGAAGGTCCTTGACGCGGCCGCCGCGGATCAGCACCACCGAGTGCTCCTGCAGGTTATGGCCTTCGCCGGGAATATAGGTCAGCGCCTCGAAGCCGTTGGTCAGGCGCACCTTGGCGACCTTGCGCAGCGCAGAGTTCGGCTTCTTCGGCGTCGTGGTGTAGACGCGGGTGCAGACGGCACGCTTCTGCGGGCATTCCTGCAGGGCCGGAACCTTGTTGCGCTTCGGCTTGGAGCCGCGCGGCTTGCGGATGAGCTGATTGACTGTCGGCATTCCCACTTCCTTTTTCCATCCGTGCACGGACGGGTATGCGAAACCCAAAAACCGGACGCGGGGCTTGCCGCCCCGGTCCGAACTTGCGGAGGACTGAGGGGTCCAGCCCCCGAGTCGCGCGTCTAAGCTCTTTAAACTGGCTTTCCAGCAGCGTTTTTCCGGAATTTCCGCGAAACGGCCTGCCCTGAAAGGTGGCGGCTTATACCCACGGCCCGGATAGGGGTCAAGCGGCGGAGAAAGGATATTTCAAGCCGTCGGGCAAGCCTAATGATTACATAGTAAACATGAAGGCGGCCGGCATTGCGTCGCACCCGACGTGGACGTAACCTTCGCAGGTTCAGAGGGATCTACCTTAATTCCAATGAAGCGCCAGGCCCGCGCCCTTGCCGCCAGCCTCGCCCCAGCCTTCGGTGAAGTCCGCCGGCTGGCGATGCTGGCCATTTTGCTGGCTTTTGCCTTCCAGGCCTATGCCGTCCAGACCCATCTGCACGGCAAGCCCCTCGCGGCAAACCCTGTCCAGATCCTCCAGAGCGACGGGCCGGCCAAGCCTCTGCCCAGCGATCCGCTCGACCCGGCGACCTGCAAGCTCTGCCAGGAACTGACCCATTCCGGCGCCGCCATCGCCCCGGCCGGACCGGAACTGGTGTTGCTGCGCAACTGGGCCATCGCCTTCTTCTCTCCAGCCCAGTTGCCGGCCACGGCGATTGCCCCGGAAACCGGCTGGCAGAGCCGCGCCCCACCCCAGCACTGATCTTCCCATTCCAGCGCCGCGCGGACGCCTCCAGGCGCCCCCGCGTTCCATGGCAGGCACAGTCCTGCTTTTCCGGATTTGGAGTTCAGCAATGTTTCGTACCCGTCTTTCCTGCGGCACCACCGCCGCCGCCCTTCTTGCCCTGATGTCCCCCGCCCTGGGGCAGACCCATGCCGACCAGATCGAGACCGTGAACTCAACGGCCTCACCCCTGTCGGGCCTGCAGCCCAGCATCCCCTCGTCCATCGACGCCGAAGCCATCCTGCGCAGCGGCGGCACCAATCTGGCCGATGTCCTCAGCACCATTCCCGGCGTCAGCGGCAGCGGCTTCGCCGCCGGCGCCAGCCGCCCGATCATCCGCGGCATGGACGCCTCGCGCGTCCGCGTCCTGGAAGACGGCACCTCCAGCTCCGACGCCTCGGATATCGGTCCCGACCATGGCGTCCCGATCGACCCGCTCTCGGCGCGCAGCATCGACGTGGTGCGCGGCGCCGCCACCCTGCGCTATGGCAGCCAGGCGATCGGCGGCGTGGTCAACGCCATCAACAACCGCGTCCCCACCAGCCTGCCGGGCGATACCAGCTGGGAAGCCAGCGCCAGCTATGACACGGCGCCCCATACCGGCCAGGTCTCGCTGCTGGGCGATACCGGTCTGGGCAATTTCGCCTTCCATGCCGACGGCTTCTGGCGCCATACCGACAATTACGACACGCCGCTGGGCGTGCAACCCAACTCCTTCTTCCATGGCGATGGGGTCTCGCTGGGCAGTTCTTATTTCTTCGGCGACAACAACCGCGTCGGCGCCGCCTTCGTGCATTACGATTCCAGGTACGGGGTGCCCAGCGACATCACCTTCATCGACATGCGCCAGACCAAGCTGCTGACCGGCGCATCGCTGGAACTGGGCGGGGATCAGGATCTTTTCCAGGTGCTCAATATCACCGGCAGCTATGGCAACTATTCGCATGAGGAAAAGGATCCCAGCGGGACAGTCAACGCCACCTTCAAGAATAAGGAAGTGGATGGCCGCGCCGAAACGCTGCTGGGCGCCATCGGGCCTTTCACCGGCAGTGCCATCGGCCTTGAGATCCAGAACCGTGCCTTCTCTGCCCTGGGCGAAGGGGCGGATTACCTGCTGCCCACCCTGACCCAGAGCGAGGCCGGCTTCCTCTTCACCCAGCTGCCGCTGGGCAGCGTCGTTCTGGATGGCAGCGCGCGCTTCGAGCATGTCCGGATCGAGGGCACGCCCGCCTCCGGAATCTTCACACCGCGCGAGTTTACCCCGCTGAGCGGCGCGGTCGGCCTTCTGTGGACTGTCAGCGACGCGGTTAAGCTGGGCTTCACCGGCTCCAGCACCGCCCGCGCGCCGGCACAGACCGAGCTCTATGCCCGCGGGCCGCATGACGGCCCCCAGACATTCGAAACTGGCAATCCAGCGCTCAAGCCGGAGCGGGCCAATTCGCTGGAGGCGACGCTGCGCCTGCGCCTGCCCGAGTTCAGCTTCGACGGCAGCGCCTATCTCAATACCTTCGACAACTACATCTATGGCGCGCTGACCGGCGCCACCTGCGATGAAGGCGGCAATTGCGCCGTCGGCAATGGCGAGGCGCTACGCGAGCTGAACTATACCCAGAGCGCCGCCACCTTCCGCGGCCTGGAGGGCAAGGCCAGCTACGACCTCTGGCACAGCAGTGACGGCATCCTGAGCGTCACCATGCTGGGCGATGTGGTGCGGGCCACCCTGGCGGGCGGCTCCAACGTGCCGCGCATTCCGCCCTGGCGCATCGGCGGCGGCCTCAACTGGATGAGCGACGCCTTCGACGCCGGCTTCCAGGTGATCCGCGTGGCGGCGCAGGACCAGCCAGGCACCTTCGACACGCCGACGCCGGGCTATGTCTCGGTGGACGCACAGCTTGCCTGGCGGCCCTTCGCGGCGAACCGCAACATCGAGTTCGCGCTCAGCGGCCACAATCTGGCAGACGAAGTGGTGCGCAACCCCGCGTCGTTGAACAAGGACCTGGTCGTGGGGACGGGACGCAGCATCCGCTTCGCCGTCAAATACGCCACCAACTGACCGATCGGAGAGTCAGGCCGCTTCCTTGAGATAGGTCCAGAGGTGCATCGTGGCGAGGCTGCGATGCGGCGCGAAAGGCTGCATCAGCTTCACCGCGTCTTCCGGGCCGGGACGTTCCGGCAGCCCGTGCAGCTTCTGCAGCCCCGCCGCCAGCGCGGCGTCGCCGATGGGGGCGGCATCGGCAAAGCCGATCCGCATCAGGATATAGCGCGCGGTCCAAAGGCCGATGCCGCGCCGGGCGAGCAGCGCCTTCTCCGCCGCCAGGGCCGAGCCGCGATGCAGGCTTTCGATGTCGAGCTCGCCGCGGGCGATGGCCGCGGCGGTATCGATCAGGTAGCTCGCCTTGGAACGGGAATAGCGCCGGGCGTGCAGCTGCGCCACCGAAAGGCCGGCCACCGCTTCCGGGGTGGGATGGGTGCGCATGTCGCCGATCTTCTCGCCGCCCAGTTCGATCAGGTCGCGCCGCAGGCCGCCGGCCAGCTTCACAGTGATCTGCTGGCCGATGATGCCCCAGGCCAGGGCATCGAATCCGGTGGGCAGGTTGGGCAGGCGCAGGCCCCGGCGGTGCGCGGCGAAAGCGCCATGTCGGGCTTCGAACTGCGTGACCTCGTTGTTGAGGCCCAGCATCCGCAGCGTGGCTTCGTGCAGGAAGGCCATCGCCTCGCGCCCGAGCCTGCGCCCGGCATGGAGCCGCACCCAGGCGCTATCCTTCTCCAGCGCGATCTCGATCACGGCCGGACCGTCCGGCGTGGCGAGCGCCTTCCAGATGCGGTTGCCTTCGCTGCGTTCGGTGAGGCCATGCGGATCGCGGGCGTGATAGGCCAGTATCTCCTGCGCCCGGTAGCCGGCCGGCAGGTGCAGCAGGAAAGTGCCGGCGCCATCCAGGGCACGATAGGCGCCCGGCGTCATGCGGGTATGGGCGAGGAACTGGCGATGGAAAACCGATTCGGATTCGAAGCCGGCGCCGAAACCGATCTCGGCGACCTTGTCGCGGGTTGAAAGCAAATCGCGCGCCGCCTGCGCCACCCGCGCCCGCCTGAGCCATTGCGCCGGGGCGAGGTGGGCATGGGTGCGGAACAATTCGCCCAGCCGGGTGGCGGAAACGCCCGCTCCCCTGGCCAGTGCGGCGGCATCGGCGAAGGCGGCCGGATCGGCGGTGACGCGGGCAACCAGGCCTTCGAACAATTCGGAGCCTTCATCGCGGCCGCGACAATAGAGATCGGGACGGCAGCGCTTGCAGGCGCGCAGACCCAGAGCCAGCGCCTCGCCCTCGCCGCGGACCAGGGTGACATTTTCCGGCCTGGGCGGATGGGTGGGGCAGGACGGCAGGCAATAGATGCCCGTGGTCCTGACCCCGATCAGGAACCTCCCGTCGAACTTCCCGGAACGGGCGTCCGCGCGGCTCCATGAGAAGGGCTTGGGCAGCTTCATGGCCTATCCAGCAGCTTTCCGGACCAAATCCAGGATTTGCGCGGGTGATTTGGGACGAAAATCGCCCGCCCCTCCCCCTTGTCCAAATCCATCACCAGCCATCCTGGCACTGATATGGGAGCGGTGCCTCCGGATTTCACCGCTGGATGTTTCGCCGCTTTCCTGCCACGCGGCCATGGTCCGCTGGCGCGATGGCACAGGCAACCGGTCGCACATCAGATCATTGGCGCCGCCGCCTGCTGGCCTGGGCGCTGACCGGGGCGGCGCACATGACGCTGCTGGGCGCGCTGCTCTGGCTGCATGCCGCGCCGCAAGCGCAGGTGAAAAAACCGGCAGCGGCAGCCATGCAGGTGAGCCTGCTGCCCAGGCCGCCGGGCCCTGCGCAGGCAATGGAGGCCGCGAGCGCCCTTCCCGACATCGCGCCGCCGCCACCGCCGGCGGTGCGCGAGCCCAGCATCACCATCGCCCGAGTCGCCGAAAGTTCCGACCTGCTCAGCGAGGCGCAACTGGCGGGAGCGGCGCGGGCGGGCGAAGGCGGCGGTGGTGGCGGCGGCTGCGATCTGGCACGGGCGGTGCAGCAGGCCTTGCGGCGCGACACGCTGGTCCACACCGCGGTCGTCGGCGCCGGGCGCCTGGGCAAGGCCAGCCTGCTGTGGAACGGCGACTGGGTGCGGTCCGGCGGACAGGACGGCAAGGGTCTGGCGGCGGTGCGGCAGGCGGTGCTGTGGGAAGTGGGTTTCGCGCCCAAAGCCTGCCGCGACGAGGCAATGCACGGGCTGGTGGTCCTGTCGCTGGCCGACGGGCGCACCCGCTTCGCCATCGGCGCGAACGACTGGCGCTGGTCGGACCTGCTGGGATTGAGAAATCCGGCAAGATGAACTCTACGAGCCCGGCAGCGCGAGCCGCCGGGCGACCATCCGCCAGGGCAAAGGCCTGCCTCCCCCTTTATGCGCGAAGCGCATCCAAAGGGGGAGGTGGCCGTAGCTGGCCAGCGAAGCGGTTAAGCCAGCGAAGGCCGGAGGGGGTTTATTAAAGAAAAAGGCCGGCCCGCATCGGCGGACCGACCCTTTGCACGAAGTTCGATAGAAGTGCTTACGACATCACGATGAGAACGACGCGGCGGTTCTGAGCGCGGCCGGTACGGGTCTTGTTGTCGGCCACCGGGTCCTTCTTGCCGTAGGAAATGGTCGCCATGCGGTTGAGAGGCACGCCATGCTGGTTCATGAACAGGCGCACCGCCTCGGCCCGCTGTTCACCCAGGCGCTGGTTGATCCGGTCATTGCCGCGCGCGTCGGTATGGCCCTGGATTTCCAGATAGACGTTGCGGTTGTCGGCCTTCAGCTTGTCGGCAAAATCCTGCAGGCGCTGCTCGGCTTCCGGCGACAGCCTGGCGCTGTCCACGGGGAACTTCACCGAGTCGTCCGACAGCACCATGGAATAAAGGAACTTGCCTTCGGCCAGCTTGCCGGCAGCGGTGGCGCGGTCCAGCGCATCCTTGGTGGTCTGGTCGAGCTGGGCCAGACGGGCCTGCTGCTGGTCGATCGTGGCCTGGTGCTGGCCGACGGTGGTCTTCACCGCCCCGATCTCGGTCTGGTTCGCCTGGACCTTGGTGTCCTCGGCGGCGACCTGCTCGCGCACGAAATCCTTGGTGGCGCAACCGCTCAAGGCGAATGCGCTGACGGTGATCGCCGTTGCGGCGAGAATTGCCGATCTCATCTTTTGCATCGCAGTTTCCTCTGTTGCCCCCAACGACGGACGGAGGGTGGGCGTGGAATTGGGCGGAAATGCGGATTTTTTTCGTTCTCCCTGCGATGAGGAGAGCCTGGGCATGGCCGGGAAAAGAAAAAGGGGCCGCTGGCGCCAGCGGCCCCTTGATGGGTAAAGGGCGAGCCTATTCGGCAGCCGGTTGCGGTGCCTCCAGCGCGGCGATCGGCTGCTGCTCGGCCTGCTCCGCCTGGATCGCCTTGTCGCGCTCGGTCGCGACCTGGCGCAGGCGAGCGATGGCGCCGCCGGTGCCCGCCGGGATCAGGCGGCCGACGATCACGTTCTCCTTCAGGCCTTCTAGCATGTCGACCTTGCCGTTGACCGCCGCATCGGTGAGGACGCGCGTGGTCTCCTGGAAGGAAGCGGCCGAGAAGACCGAACGGGTCTGCAAGCTGGCCTTGGTGATGCCGAGCAGGATGGCGCGGCCTTCCGCCGGCTTGTGGCCATTGGCCTCGGCCTTCTGGTTGGCTTCCTCCAGCTCGACCGCATCGACATGCTCGCCGGCGATCAGGGTGGTTTCGCCGCCATCCTGGATTTCCAGCTTCTGCATCATCTGGCGGCAGATAACTTCGATATGCTTGTCGTTGATCTTCACGCCCTGCAGCCGGTAGACGTCCTGAATCTCCTTCACCAGGTAGATCGCAAGCTCTTCCATGCCCTTGATGCGCAGGATGTCGTGCGGCGAGGGATTGCCTTCGACGATGTAATCGCCCTTCTCCACATAGTCGCCCTCGCGGACGGAGATGTGGCGGCCCTTGGGAATGAGATATTCGGTCGGGTCGATCTTCTCATTCTTGGGACGGACGATGACGCGGCGCTTGTTCTTGTAATCCTTGCCGAACTCGACAAAGCCGTCGGTCTCGGCCAGCACGGCCGCTTCCTTCGGCTTGCGGGCCTCGAACAGCTCCGCCACGCGCGGCAGACCGCCCGTGATGTCGCGGGTCTTGGCGCC
>CAZYGO010000291.1:0-6930 GCA_964647455.1 uncultured Rhizobium sp. | reverse complement strand
GGTGCCGGGCAAGGCACTGGCTTCGCTGCCTTCCAGCGCCGAGCAGTTGAAGGCGCTGGACAGCCGGCTCAAGGCGCAGACGCCGCAGGTGGCGGCGGCCAAGCAGAAGAGCGACACGCTCGCCGCCGAAGCGGCGTCACTGCGCCGGAAGCTGATCGATACCGCCGCCCGCATCGAGACGCTCGAACGCGACCGCATCGCCCAGCAGCAGCGCATCGGCAAACTCACCGCCGAGAATGAGCGCCTCAGCGCCGGCTTCCGCAACGACCGCGTCGCCGTCACCCGCCTGCTCGCCGTGCTGGAACGCCTGCAGCATGACATGCCGCCGGCGCTGGCGCTGAAGCCGGACGACGCGCTGGGCGCGGCGCGCGGTTCCATGCTGATCGGCGCCTCGCTGCCGCCGGTCTATGCCCGCGCCGCCGCCCTGTCGCGCCGCATCGCGGCGCTTGAGCGCACGCGCGCCGACTTGGACCGCAATCTCAAGGGGCAGGAGGCGACGGAAAAGTCCCTCCGCACGGCGCGGCTGGAACTGGCGGCGCTGCTGGAAACCAAGCAGGCCCAGGCCGACGCCGCCGGCGGAACCTATGCCGGCCTCAAGGCCCAGCTGGACGCCATCGCCCGCCAGGCCGCCGATTTCCAGGCCCTGCTCAACCGCATCGCCCGGATGCGCAAGGATATCGCGGGCGGCGGCGGCGTGGTGACCGTGGAAGCGCGCTCCGGCGGCGGCCTTGCGGTGCTGGAAAAAGGCAGCCTGCGCGACCCGGTGGTGGGAACCCTGCTGCCGCCGGGTTCCGGCTCCGGACCCGGCGCGACCTACGCCACCCTGCCCGGCGCCCTGGTCTCCGCGCCGGCGGATGGCAAGGTTTTATTCGCCGGTCCTTACCATAAGTCCGGATATGTCTTGATCCTGGAAATCACCCGCGGCTACGATCTGGTCCTGGCGGGGCTGGGACAGGTCACGGTGCGTGCGAATGACGAGCTGCTGGCGGGCGAACCCGTCGGCATCATGCCGGGAGAACCCGGCGCCCTCAGTGCCGGCAGTGGCAATGACGGGCGGCTCTATTTCGAACTTCGGCGTGACGGAAAAGGGCTCGATCCCGCGCCCTGGCTCAGCCTCGATTTGAGGAAGGCGAAGAAATGAAGCGCATCGCGTTTGTCGGCATGGGTGTTGTCATCGGCTTCGGCGCCGCGCTGGGCGTGATGAGCGCCAAGGGCGCGGATGACGCCTCCGCCTATCGCCAGCTCGACCTGTTCTCCGACGCCTTCGAGAAGGTTCGCGCCAACTATGTCCGTCCGGTGGAAGACAAGGAGCTGATCGGCTCCGCCATCCAGGGCATGGTCAGCGATCTTGATCCGCATTCCCAGTACATGAACGCCAGGAACTATGGCGACATGAAGATCACCACCAGCGGCCAGTTCGGCGGCGTCGGCGTGCAGGTGCAGCAGGAAGATGGCATCATCAAGGTGATCTCGCCGATCGACGGCACGCCCGCCGCCAAGGCCGGCATCAAGGCGGGCGACCGCATCGGCGCCGTGGACGGCACCTCCATTGTCGGCCTGCCGCTGGACGAATCCCTCGACAAGATGCGCGGTCCGGTCGGCTCCAAGGTCACGCTCACCATCGTCCGCGAAGGCGAGAAGAAGCCCTTCGACGTGACGCTGACGCGCTCCAACGTCCAGGTGGACGCCACGACGTTCCGCCGCGAAGGCGATGTCGGCTATATCCGCATGCCCGGCTTCAACCAGCAGACCGCGCCGGGTCTAGAGCGCGCCGTGCGCGAGCTCAAGCGCCAGATCGGCCCCGGCATCAAGGGCTACATCCTCGACCTGCGCAACAATCCGGGCGGCCTGCTCGACCAGGCGATCCAGGTTTCGGACGACTTCCTCGCCGGCGGCGAGATCGTCTCCACCCGCGGCCGTCACGCCGACGACACCCAGCGCTATGACGCCAAGGGCGGCGACATCACCGAAGGCAAGAAGGTGGTGGTGCTGATCAATGCCGGCACCGCTTCGGCCTCGGAGATCGTCTCGGGCGCGCTGCAGGATCACAAGCGCGCCACCATTGTCGGCATGACCAGTTTCGGCAAGGGTTCGGTGCAGACCATCATCCCGCTCGCCGATGGCGGCGGCGCGTTGCGCTTGACCACGGCGCGCTACTACACGCCGTCGGGCCATTCCATCCAGGCGCAGGGCATCGTGCCCGATATCCAGGTGGCACAGGGCGACGAGCCGGTGGTGCCCAAGGGCGTGCGCCAGTCCGAAGCCGATCTGCGCGGCCACCTGGCGGGCGAGCCGCTACCGCCCAAGCGCGTCAACGCGCCCGTCATCAAGCCGGCGCCAGGCAAGAAGTATGACGACTTCCAGCTTTCCTATGCGCTGGACCTGGTCAACGGCAAGATGACCGTGGCGGCCGCGACCGATCCGGCGCCGGCCACCGTCACCGCCGCCAACGGCGCCAGCAAGAACTGAGGGCTGTGCTCCCTCAACAAGGCCCGGTCCCCTCGCGGGTGGCCGGGCCTTTTGCTGTTCGCCGCCCGGTTTCGCCGGCCACCGCGCCATTTTCAGGTCCGGTTCATGACCGGCGTGACAAACTCCAGACAAACCTCGGCCCCCTCCCCATGATATGGGCGGCGGCTACTTGAAGCCGGAAGTTCCCAGACCATTTTTCCCGGCGGCGATTCGTAAGGAGCCTGGACGTGAAACGCCTGACCTGCCTGCTTTTTCTGGGTGCCGCGCTGGCGGCCGGCCCGGTCGTGGCCAAGGTGGCCGGAGCGCCCGAAACGGTGGCCGTCGTAACCCCCGCGCTCAACGCCCCTGTCTCGACCCGGGGTGGTTGTACGCCGGCCAATCCGTGCGCCGTGGCCAGCCCCGCCCTGGGCGGTGCTTCCCTGCCGGCACCGGCTGCGCCGGCCCAGCCAGACCTGCCCGCGACCACCGAGGCGCCGTCGGCGCCCGCGGCTGAAGCGCCCCGCGCCGCCGCCGCCAACCCGGATTGCCCGCCCACCGGTGCGCGCGGCGGCTTTGCCGGCGGCAATGGCCAGTTCGCGCGCGGCGGCCGCAATGGCGGCCAGGCCGGACAGGGCCGCGGCCCGGGCAATGGGCAATTTTCCGGCCGTGGCTTTGGCGGCGGCGCCAACCCCGGCACAGCCGGGCGCGGTCTTGGAGGCGGCAATGGCGGACGCGGCGGCCAGCAATTCGCCCAGAATTTCCGCGGCGGCCAGGCCGGCCAGGGCCGGGGCCAGGGCACCGGCCAGGGAGGGGGCCAAGGCAGGGGGCAGGCCGGGGCCGCAGGCTTTGCCCGTGGCGCCGATGGCTGCCCGCGTCCTGCGGGTGTGCCCGGCCAAGGCGGCGGGCGCGCCGCCGGCGCGCCGCAACCGAACGGGCGTTAACCACCTCTAAACTGCGCCATGCTTCCTTAAGGCATGGCAATGACCGCCGATTCCGAGGTTTCGGCGCCGCCCAAAGGCGCGCGCGCCCTCGCCATCACCGCCACGGCCCTGGCCTGCATGGCGATGGCGGCGGCTGCCACCATCACCCTTCTGGGCCATGGCCATGGCGCGGCCTCGGTGCATCTCGACCTTGCCGCGCCCGCAACGCCGTCGGCACCGCCGGTGCTGCGTGCGGAAGCTGTGCCCGACACGCCGACGCCGCCCGTCAATGCCGCGCAATATGCCGGCCGCGCCCTGATCGCCGATCCCGCCCTGATCGAGAACACCGCCCTGGGACCCTTGCCGCGCATCGCCGATGACGGCCGCAAGCCCATGACCGCCTATGCCGCGCCCGCTGCGGCCGGCAAGTTCAAGATCGCCATCGTCATGACCGGCCTCGGTCTTTCCGCCAAGGCGACGCAAGCGGCGTTGTCGGGCCTACCTTCCGCCGTGACGGTTGGTCTTCTGCCCTATGGCTCGGATGCGCCGCGCTGGCTGTCGGCGGCGCGCAGCCTCGGCCACGAAGTCCTGCTGCAGGTTCCGATGGAGCCGTTCGATTTTCCCGACAGCGATCCGGGCCCGCACACGCTGCGCGCCGGCAGCGTCACCAGCGCCAATGCCGAACGCCTGAACTGGGCGCTGACCCGCTTCACCGGCTATGCCGGCGTCACCAATCTGCTGGGCGACCGCCTCCTGTCCGATACCGAGGCGCTGGCGCCGATCCTCACCACCCTGTCGCGGCGCGGGCTCTATTTCTATGACAGCGGCACCGCCAGCCAGTCGGTGGCGCCGCAGGTGGCCGACAGCCTGGGGGCGCCCTTCGCCCGCGGCGAGGCCAATATCGACACCATCCAGACGGCGCTGGAAATCGACCGCCGGCTCTCTGACCTGGAAACCGCCGCCCGCGCCCATGGCAGCGCCGTGGGAACCGCCTTCCTCTATCCGGTTTCGGTCGAACGGATCGCGCAATGGGCCAAGGGGCTGCAGTCGCGCGGGTTTGTTCTGGTGCCTGTTTCTGCCATTGTGAACGGGCAGAAATAGCGGCGCGACCCTTCTGCGTCATGGGGGCGTCGGCCGTACTCGCGTATGCCGGATACGCTCGGTGCGGCCTCCTGCCCATGCCGCAAAATTCCTCGCGCCGGAAGGTTTGCCCAGATGAGTTCCGAACTTCCCTATCGTCCCTGTGTCGGGATCATGCTGGTCAATGCGGCGGGCAAGGTCTTTGCCGGCAAGCGCATCGACCAGACGGTTGAAGGCTGGCAGATGCCGCAGGGCGGCATCGATGACGGCGAAAGCCCGCGCCAGGCGGCCTATCGCGAACTGATGGAGGAAGCCGGCACCGACAAGGCCGAGATCATCGCCGAGCTGCCCGAGTGGCTGACCTACGACCTGCCCGAACACCTGGTCGGCATCGCCTTCAAGGGCCGCTATCGCGGCCAGAAGCAGAAATGGTTCCTCGCCCGCTTCACCGGCCAGGACAGCGATATCGACCTTTTCGCCCATGAGCCGGAATTCTCCGACTGGAAATGGCTCGATCTGGATGAGCTGCCCAGGCTGATCGTGCCCTTCAAGCGCCCGACCTACGAATCGGTGATTGCGGGTTTCCGCGATCTGGTGACGGCAAAAGGATAGCGCTTCAGCCGGTGTTCAATGTCCGCTGCCAGAAGCGGACGTTCCAGCCACCACCAAGCCGGACAGAGCTGGTGCCGTGGGCGAAACGGGTTGTGCGGTTCAAGCCAATAGCGAGTTTTGGGCGCGGTCTTTACGCGGGACGGTCGAGCGATAGTATCGGTGCGGTCGTCGGCTCACTGGTTGTTACGGGGACATCGGTGCCAACCGCCTCCAACCGCAAATCGTCTACCCATACTGTTCCTTTGCCGGTCAAGCCGACATTTACGAGAAGGGTGTTGGCATTGGCCGGGACGTCCAGCACGAATTGATGCACTTCCCAAACGCCGGTCGTAGGCTCGTTCCTTTGGGCAGTGGCAACAAGACCAGTTTCATTCACATTGCGGATGCGAAGAGAGGTAAATGCTCGCGCGCCCCCGTCATTCTTTAGCCGCAGCGTCACGCGCATTCGCTTTGCCCGCCAAGCGTCAAGATTGACGCTCCGTGCTAACGGCATGCGCCACATGCGAACGTCTTTGCTCGATCCCTTCAAAAAGACCGCCTGGTCTCCACCTGCTCCAGAGGTCGGGGCCGTTCCGACCTCGAACTGTGCGCTCATCAAGCTGGGCGAGAGATACCATCCGGCGTCGGAAGCGAGGGCGTTACCTCCAATGAATAGAATGGCAGCGGCGGACAGAGGGAAAATGCGCATAGGGCTACTCCATCAAAGTGAGGCCAGACGCAATCGATATGTCAGCGTAACAATTTTGGACGGGCAGGCAAACGTCCGCTTTGAGTCAGAAGCGGACATTCCGCGCCGGGCGGTTATGACGGCCTGTCAGGACGCCTTGGGCGCGGCGAACTTCTTCTGGAAGTCCTTCATGAAGCTCTTGAGCGTGTCCACCGAGGCGATCTTCGCCGCCGCGTCGCGGAAGGCCAGGCCGTGCATGTCGATGGGCTGGGTCAGCACGGCGAAGAGATTGGCGTCGGGCGAGCCCTTCAGCTTCGGCCCGAAGGCGGCGGCCAGCCGCTCCAAGCTCTTCTCGTCATTGGCCAGGGAATAGGCGACGGCGGCGCGCAGCGCGTCCATCCGCTCTGGCGCGCCCAGCACCGGCTCGGCGGCATGCGCCGCCAGCATCTCTTCCAGCTTCTGGCCGGCCACCGCCCAGTTGCCACTTTCCCAATAGATGTCGGCGCGCAGGCGCACCGTGTCGGGGCTCTGGTCAACCGCGATCAGGTCCAGGGCATTGTCATACTGCTTGAGGGCGGCGAAGGCGCGCGCTTCAAGGATCAGGCGGGCATGCAGCACATCCTCGGGCAGGCCCGTGATCTCGGAATTGCGCAGCGTGCTCACCGCGTCGGCCGGCTTGGCGTCCATCAGCTGCACCGCCGCCAGGCGGGTGGCGACCTGGGCCTTGGCGACGCCGTCCAGCCGCTTGTCCACCTGATAGGCCAGCAGGATCGAGGCCGGCGTCAGCAGGTCCACCGCGACCAGGCGGTCGGCCATGCGGCGGATCATCTCGTCGCCATCGGCGCCGATCGGGGTGAGGTCGATATTTTCCTGGAACATGGCCAGCGACTGCACCGGCGAGAGCTTGTCGGCGCCGCCCTTGAGATAGAGCGCGACAAAGGCGCCGCGCATGTCGTCCTGCGCCGCGCGCGCCGCTTCGCCGGTGAAGTTCTGTGTCGCCACGCGCAGGGTCGAAAGCCCGTCCTGCCAGTTGCCGGCCTTGAAATAGAGGGCGGCCAGCTTGCGCAGGGTCTTCAGTTCCAGCCCGTCGCCGCGCCAGCGGAAGCGCAGTTTCTCCAGCGCCTCGATGGCGCGGGCGGGCAAGATCGCGCCGGCGGTCAGGCCGGTCTCGATGCGGTAATAGATCGCCGCGGCCTGGACCCT
>CAZYGO010000290.1:0-6779 GCA_964647455.1 uncultured Rhizobium sp. | reverse complement strand
AGCCCGGCGGCCTGGAAATGGATCTCAAGATCGACCGTGTCACCGCCGCGCGCATGGGCCTGGCCACCAACCTGATCACCGGCACGCTGCAGAACCTCTTCAGCGAAGGTGCGGTATCCACCATCTACAAGGACAAGAACCAGTACCGCGTCATCATGGAAGTGGACCCCAGCTTCTGGGAAAGCCCCCAGTCGCTGGCCAAGGTCTATGTCTCCACCTCCGGCAATATTTCCGGCACCCAGGCCTCGGCGGGCAGCGTCGTCGTCACCCCGCTGCCCGGCACGACCGATACCACAGGCGCCCTGGCCGCCGCGGCGGCCGCGGCCCAGGCGGTGCAGAACCAGCAGCAGAACTCGATCACCAGCACCGGGCGCGGCGGCGGTTCGACCAGCGCCGCGGTCTCGACCGCCGTCGAGACCATGGTCCCGCTATCGGCCTTTGTCAGCATGGAGCCGGGCACCGCGCCGCTCTCGATCAATCACCAGAGCGTCTTCGTCGCCGGCACCTTCTCCTACAATGTGGCGCCCGGGGTTTCGCTGGGCCAGGCCACCGACGCCATCAACCGCACCATGGCGGATATCCATGTGCCGATCTCGGTGCATGGCGCGTTCGCCGGTACCGCCCAGCTTGCCACCAATACGGCTGCCCAGATCCCGCTCCTGCTGCTGGCGGCGGTGGTGATCATCTACATCGTGCTGGGCATTCTCTATGAAAGCTACATCCACCCGCTCACCATTCTTTCCACCCTGCCGTCGGCGGGTGTCGGCGCGCTCCTGGCGCTGCTGCTGTTCCATATCGAGTTCAGCCTGATCGCCTTCATCGGCGTCATGCTGCTGATCGGCGTGGTCAAGAAGAACGCGATCATCATGATCGACTTCGCCATCCAGCTGCAACGCAACGAGAACCTGACGCCGCGCGAGGCGATCTACCGCGCCTGCATGTTGCGCTTCCGCCCCATCATGATGACCACCATGGGCGCCATCCTGGGCGCGCTGCCGCTGGCGATCGGCGTGGGCGAGGGTTATGAGCTGCGCCAGCCGCTCGGCATCTCGATCGTCGGCGGCCTGGTGGTGAGCCAGGCGCTGACGCTCTACCCCACGCCTGTCATCTATCTCTATCTCGACCGTTTCGGCGACTGGTGCGCCCGGCAGTGGCAGCGCTTCCATCCCACCGCCGAGGTTCCGGCGGCAGTCCCCGCCGAGTAACCGGCCTCACGAAAAAAGAAAGGCGCCCGACCGGGCGCCTTTTTTCATGCGACAACTTTCCTAACGGTTGGCTCGTTGCCGCGGCGCCTCGCCTGTGCTCGGCGCGCTCGCCGCACGATTTGATCCGCCGGATCAAATCGCCCGCAAGCCGGAGGCTTGCGGGTCGCGTCTCTCTTAGAAGTTGGGCAGATCCTGGTTGGCGGCATCGCCGCGGATCTGGGCGTTGCGGTTCTGGCGGTACAGGCTGCGGGTGCTGGCATAGAAATCGATCGAGGAGCGTTCGATCGATTCCACCGAATCGATGTTGGCGGCGCGCGAATCCAGCACGCCCAGGCCGCCGCGGATCACCATGTAAAGGGTGGAGTTGTTCCAGCTCATATAGGTCAGGGGGTCGAAGGCGATGTCCACGCCGCTGCCGACCAGGTCGCGCGGCGGGCGCGGCCCGACAAAGGGCAGCACCAGATAGGAACCCTCCGCGGCCCCACCCTTGCCCAGGGTGATGCCGAAGTCATTTTCATGGCCGGGAATGCCCATCTTGCCGGCGACGTCGATCAGGCCCGCCAGGCCGATGGTGGAGTTGATGAAAAAGCGGCCAATGGTGTTGCCCGCCTTCTCGCCTTCGCCCTGCAGCACGTCATTGACCAGCACCACCGGGGAATTGAGGTTGTCGAGCGCGTTGTGGACGCCTTCGCGCGCCTCCTGGGGCAGCACGCTGCGATAGAATTTCGCCACCGGCCGGGCCACGGCGTGGTCCAGCTTGACGTCGAAATCGAAAATTTCACGATTGGTCGGCTCGAACGGATCGTTCTGCGCCAGGGACTGGGGATCCCGGGTGGCACAGCCGGTGAGCATCAGGCTGGCGGCCAGCGCCGCCAAAAGGGCAGAACAAGTCTTCATGTGGAATGCCTAATTACCGGAATCCAAATAAGAATCGGTTACCCGAAGCGGGTCCATGGAACTATTAACTCCCAATATCGGGATTCGTGCCGCGGGCGGCAAGGCCCGTCCGCCGCAAAAGCGGTGGATGCGACCGCCTGACCCTACCCAAAGGTAAACGCAAAGGCCTGCACGCCCGGGTCAAGGAATTCGATCCGGAAGGTCCGGTCGGTCACCGGTCCCGACTGCCGAATCAGCTGATAAAGGCGCTGGCCGGTAACGATTCCATCGCCCTGTGCATCGCTATCCATGCCATGGGCATCGCCTGGAGGCTTGCCGTCCACGGTAACCCGAAAGCGCACGGGCTTCCCCCCGGCCCCCGGCCCCAGCACCAGATGCAGGTCGCGGGCATGGAAACGGAAAGTGATGCTGCCGCCGGCGCGGTCCAGGCTGGAATGCTCCTCGCCGATGGTCCAGCGTCCCGCCAGGCCCCATTGGTTCAGTGCCAGGCTGGCGGGCACGGCATAGGCTGCGGATTGGTCATAAGCCACGCGGCCGGAGGCGAAGTTGTCGCCGCGGCCATAGCCCACATAGGTTTCCGGTGACTGGATGTCAGCGGCATCGGCGGCAGCCTGCGCTCCGCCTGCCTGGGGGTTGACGATGCCGCCCGGCACGCGCGCGTGCCCGGCTTCGGCCAGCAATTGCTGGATGACCTTCTCGGATCGGTCATATTCGCCTTCGCCGAAATGGTGGTGACGGACGCGCCCCTGGCCATCGATGAAATAGTGCGCCGGCCAATATTGATTGTCGAAGGCGCGCCAGATTTTCAAATCATTATCCAGGGCCACCGGATAGGTGACGCCCAGATCGCGCACGGCGCGCCGGACATTGGCCTCCTCTTTCTCGAAGGCGAATTCGGGCGCATGCACCCCGATGACCACCAGGCCCTGGGCGGCATATTTCCTGGCCCAGGCTTCGACATAGGGCAGGGAGCGCAGGCAGTTGATGCAGGAATAGGTCCAGAAATCGATCACGACGACCTTGCCGCGCAACTGCTCGCGCGTCAGCGGCGGCGAATTCAGCCAGGCCACCGCGCCCGCAAGCGGCGGCATGACGCCCTCCACCGGCAGGCTGCTTCCGGCCACCGCCACGCTCTGGCTCTTGCGCCCCAATCCCAGCCGGTCCAGCAGCGTCTGCTCCAGCCCGGCGGTCCGGGCCTGGGACAGGCGGGTCAGAAGGCCGGTGTCCAGCCCCAGCGCGATGGCCGCGACGCCCGCCAGCACCAGAATCCCCAGGCCACGGCGGACCCATTCCCCCGCGCCGAGCGAACGCTTCATGGCTGCGAAGACCCGGCCTCCGATCAGCAGCGCCGCTGCCAGCGAGGTGGCGGCCCCCAGGGCGTAGGCCAGCAGCAGCAAGGCCGTGCTGGCGCTGGCCCCCTGGATGGCCGCTCCGGTCAGCAGCAGGCCCAGGATCGGCCCGGCGCAGGGTGCCCAGAGCAGGCCGGTGGCCACCCCCAGCAGTAGGGACGCGCCAGCCCCCCTCCGGCCCTGGTTGCGGCTGGAAAGCCGGTCGCCCAGCGCCACCAGCGGCCGGGTCAGGTGCTCGGCCAGCGACGGCAACAGCAGGGTCAGGCCGAACAGGGCAAGCAGCACCATGGCGGCGATGCGGCCCGCCTGGTTGGCCTGCACGGCCCAGCTCCCTCCCACCGTGGCGATGGTGGCGACGCCGGCGAAGGTCACCGCCATTCCCCCCAGAAGCGGCAGGCCGGAGCGCAGGAAGGGCGCGTCCGACCGGGCGAAGACAAAGGGAAGCACCGGCAGGATACAGGGGCTGAGGATGGTCAGCACCCCGCCCAGATAGGACAGCAGGAAAAGGATCACGGCATTGTCTCCCGGCCACCGTTTCTAGCACGGTCGCTGGGGAATTCGCCGCCGGGCGGCAAGAGTTACGCCGCTTCCGGCGGACGTTTGTTCCGGGGCGGGGCCGGCTCGGGGGCGGGGCTGCTTTTGGAGGGCTTGCGGGCCGGCGGCTGGGCCGGTTCCGGTTCGGGCAGGGGTGGGGTCTGCAGCATCGCCACGCCAAAGCCCAAGGCCGTCACATTCTGACCCAGGAAACAGGCGCGCATGTCCGATGTCCTCCAACTGCTCGGCGAGAAAACCGCCGGTCCGGGAAAACGCTCCACATTCTTGCCCAAAAAAGTGTCAGTTTTTGCGGGCCATCGCCGACAGCGCGCCCGCCATGGCCGCCAGGTCGAGGAAATAGAGATAGCGATAGTCGCAGGCGAGCGAGACGATGAAAAAGCTGCCCGCGAAGGCCAGCGCCGCGGCCAGCAGGCCGGCGGCCGCCAGGTCGCCGGCGCGCCGCCGCCAGAGGAAGAAGAGCAGCAGCGCCAGCGCCAGCACGCCGAACGTGAGATGGGAGAATAGCGGCGTATCCTTCAGGGCACGGCCATAGGCATCGTGCAGCCGGTCCTGGGAACGCCAGGTACGCCCCAGCCCCAATTGCGCCAGCAGGGCGGGCGGCCCGTCCACGCCGGTATAGAGCGCGTGACAGGCGTCCAGGTCCGGCGTTGCCGTTACCCAGGCGAAAGCCTGCCAGCGGGTGGCGAGGTAAAGCGCCGGGTGATGCAGGATGGTCTGGCGCCACTGGGCGAAGATCAATCCCTGCGGGGCGGCGGTGATGGCGCGGTGCAGGGCTTCGTCATCGACCAGCGGATCGATCCAGACCGGCGTATAGAGGCTGGCGCCGCGCGTTTTCAGCATTCGTGCCAACGCGGGATCGCCCGCCTCCAGCAGGGGCGCGCGCAGGCCCGGATCGCGCTTCATCATCCCGGCCAGGTCGTAACCCTGGGCCAGCTCTACCTCGTCGGCGGCGTCGGCGCCATGGTCGCCATGGCGCAACAGCAGCGCATTGGCGCCCAGCGCGAGCGCCAGCGTGACGGCGAGAAAGGCAAGGCCGCCCGCGGCCGCCTGCCGGCGCGGGACATGCCGCGCCGCGAGGGCGGCCAGGGTCAGGGCCGCCACCAGCAGGATCACCACGCCGTTCTGCCGCGTCATCGCCGCGAGCGAGAGCAGCAGCGCGGCCAGCAGGATCGCACCCAGCGGCCGGCGGCCCTCCGCCGCGGCGGCCAGGGCGGCGAAACCCGCCAGCGCGGCGTCGGCGAACAGCACATCCTTCCAGACGATGCCCTGATACAGCAGCCATTGCGGCGTCAGCATCACCAGCAGCGCCAGCAGGACGGTCAGTGCCGTCGCGCGCCTTGGCTGGGCGAAGCGCCAGAAGCCGAACAGCGCCAGCGCGCCGCTGAAAAGGATGAACAGGCCCGTGCCGCGGACAAGGCGGTCGAACAGCCCCATCAGCCACGCCATCACCGGCGGATGCCAGGAATGATAGAAGCCGGTCCGCGCCTCGGAAAGCTGCGTCACCGAATCGTAGGACAGTTGCCCCGGCCAGTTCAGCGCCAGCATGGAGGCCAGGCCGGCAATCAGGATCAGTGCGACAAGAGTGCCGGCGCGGTTCACTCAGCCGCGGCCCACAAAGGGCATCGTCGTCGCCATCACCGTCATGAACAGCACATTGGCGTCCAGGGGCAGGCTGGCCATGTAAGCGACGGCGCGTGCCGCCTCGTTCAGGTCCATGCGCGGTTCGGGGCGTATGCTGCCATCGGCCTGGGGCAGGCCTTCGAGCGCCTTCAGCGTCATGTCGGTGGCGGCGTTGCCGATGTCGATCTGGCCGCAGGCGATGTTGAAGGCCCGCCCGTCCAGGGACGTGGACTTGGTCAGGCCGGTGATGGCGTGCTTGGTGGCCGTATAGGGCGCCGTGTTGGGACGGGGCGTGGTGGCGCTGATCGAGCCGTTGTTGATGATGCGCCCGCCACGGGGTTCCTGCGCCTTCATCAGGCGAAAGGCGTGCTGGGTGCAGAGGAACGCGCCGGTGAGGTTGGCGCCCAGCGCGGCCTGCCATTGCACGAAGCTGAGCTCTTCCACCGGCACGTTCGGCGTGCCGACCCCCGCATTGTTGAAGAGAAGGTCGAGGCGGCCGAATTTTTTCTTCAGCGTCGCGAACAGGGCCGCGACGCTGTCGGGATCACCGACATCGGTGGAAATGGCGATGCTTTCGCCCGCCAGCAGTGCGGAGGTTTCCTCCAGCGGCTGAAGCCGCCGTCCAGCCAGGACCAGCGCGAAGCCGTCCCGCGACAGGGCGATCGCGGCGGCGCGGCCGATGCCGCTGCCGGCCCCGGTGACCAGCGCGACTTTCCTCACGGCTTGATGTCAACCTTCAGCAGCGTCATCTGGAAGACCAGCGCCGCCTTTTGCGGGATGGCGGGCGGATGGCCTTCCTCGCCATAGGCGAGCTGGTAGGGCGTCACGATTTCCCACTGATCGCCTTCCTTCATCTTCGACAGCGCCTCGACCCAGCCGGGGATCAACATGCCGGCGGGGAAGGTGCGCGGTCCGCTGTCCGGATCGTTGGGGGTCTGCGGGGTGGTCTGGTCGAAGACGCTGCCGTCGATCAGCTGGCCCTTGTAGAGCACCGTGACCTCGTCATTGGTCTTGAGCGGGGTCTTGCCGTTGCCGGCCTTGATGACGCGATAAAGCAGTCCGTCGGCGGTCTTGGTGACGCCGGGAAGCTTCTCATAGTCGGCCAGGAACTTGGCGGTGGATTCCTCGGAGGTGGGATTGTAGCCGGGGCCGG
>CAZYGO010000289.1:0-4698 GCA_964647455.1 uncultured Rhizobium sp. | reverse complement strand
GCAAGATCCGCGCCGACTATGCCGGCGCCACGGCGCAGTTGGACGAAGCGGTGGCCGACTATAACGGCGCGGTGGTTGGCGCGATCCGGCAGACCGCCGACGCCATGACCCAGGTGGCCAGCCTCCAGGCCCGCCGCGGCGAGGCCCGCAACGCGCTGGACAGCGCCGCCCGCGCCTTCGCCATCGCCCAGGAACGCTACCGCAAGGGGCTGGCCACCCAGCTGCCCATGCTGACCGCCGAAACCGCCATGCTGGCCGCGCGCCAGCAGATGAGCGCCCTCATCGCCGACGCCGCCACCCAGCGCGTGACGCTGCTGCTGGCGGCCGGCGGCGCCTTCCACGATTCCAACACCGACATCGCCAGCAAGGATTGACGCCATGAGCCAGGCCGAAACCAATTCCGGAAATTCCCGCGCCCGCCGTTTCTGGTTCCTGATGCTGGGGCTGGCGGTCTTGCTGGGCGGTCTTGCCTATGGCGCCGTCTGGTATCTCGATTCCCGCCATTACGAATCCACCGACGACGCCTATGTCGGCGGCAATGTCGTGGCGGTGACCAGCCGCGAGACCGGCACGGTCCTGGCCATCCATGCCGACAACACCCAGTCGGTGCGGCGCGGCCAGCTGCTGGTCGAACTCGATCCCGCCACGGTGGACATCAATTTCGAGGCGGCCAAGGCCAATCTGGCGCGGGTCGTGCGCCAGGTGCGTGGCGCCTTCTCCGGCGCCGACCGCTATGGCGCTGAGGTGGCGCAGGCCCAGGTGCAGCTCGCCGCCGCGCGGGCCGACCTGGCCCGCCGCCAGGGCGCGGCCGAAGGCGTGGTCTCGGGCGAGGAGCTGAGCCATGCGCGCGACCAGGTGCGCGCCGCCGAGGCGGCGCTGGCAGCCGCCCAGGGCGGCCTGCAGCAAAGCCGCGCCGCCATCGCCGGCACCGACATCGCCCGCAACCCCGAAGTGCTGGCGGCCGAGGCGCAGTTGCGCACCGCCGCCATCGCCAAGAGCCATATGCGGATCGCGGCGCCGGTGGATGGCGTCATCGCCCAGCGCACGGTGCAGGTGGGCCAGCAGATCGCCGGCGGCGCGCCGCTGATGGCGGTGGTGCCGCTGCAAAGCGTGTGGATCGACGCCAACTTCAAGGAAGTGCAGCTGGCGCGGATGCGGGTCGGCCAGCCGGTCGAGGTCACCACCGACATCTATGGCGGCGATGTCGTCTATCACGGCCA
Source organism: uncultured Rhizobium sp. (assembly GCA_964647455.1). GTDB lineage: Bacteria > Pseudomonadota > Alphaproteobacteria > Micropepsales > Micropepsaceae > Rhizomicrobium. The sequence goes on along the minus strand of CAZYGO010000289.1, from coordinate 3,478 downwards.
TATCGAAGGCCTGGGCGCCGGTTCGGGCAGCGCCTTCGCCCTGCTGCCGCCGCAGAATGCCAGCGGCAACTGGATCAAGATCGTGCAGCGCGTGCCGGTTCGCATCGCGCTGGATCCGCGCGAGCTGAAGGCCCATCCGCTCAGGATCGGCCTGTCGGTCAAGGCCAGGGTCGACCTGCGCGACCAGTCCGGCCCGCTGATGAGCGACAGCGTGCGCGGTGCCCAGGCCAGCGCCGAAGCCGGTGACGGCGACAAGGCGGCGGTGGATGCGCTGATCGCCGCAATCGTGCGCGCCAACAGCGGCCCAGCCCGGTGAGCGCGCCCGGCCAACCCCGCCCGCTGCATGGCGGCCGGCTGGCGGTCACCGCGCTGGTGCTGGCGGCCGGCACCTTCATGCAGGTGCTGGATTCCACCATCGCCAACGTCTCGCTGCCCACCATCGCCGGCAATCTCGGCGTCTCCACCAGCCAGGGCACCTGGGTGATCACCGCCTTCGCCGTCGCCAACGGCATCGGCGTGCCGCTGACCGGCTGGCTGATGGGCCGCTATGGCGTGGTGCGCACCTTCGTCTTCTCGGTCTTCGCCTTCACCGTGGCGTCGCTGCTCTGCGGCATCGCCTGGAGCCTGCCTTCCCTGATCTTCTTCCGCATCCTGCAGGGCGGCGTGTCCGGCCCCATGATCCCCGGCTCGCAGGCGCTGCTGATCTCGATCTTCCCGCCCCAGAAGCGCGGCACCGCGCTGGGCATCTGGTCCATCACCACCCTGGTGGCGCCGATCTGCGGCCCGATCCTGGGCGGCTTCATCTCCGACAACTATCATTGGGGCTGGATATTCCTGATCAACGTGCCGGTCGGCCTGGCGGTGAGCGCGCTGGCCTGGGCCAACCTGGCCGATCGCGAGACGCCCACCCGCAAGCTGCCGATCGACACGGTGGGCCTGGGCCTTCTGATCGTCTGGGTGGGCGCGCTGCAGGTGATGCTCGACACCGGCAAGGATGCCGACTGGTTCCATTCCACAGAAATCGTGGTGCTGGCCATCGTCACCGCCATCGGCTTCCTTTCCTGGCTGATCTGGGAACTGACCGAGGCGCATCCCATCGTCGATCTGTCGCTGTTCAGGAACCGCAACTTCGCGCTGGGCACTTTGGCATTCTGCCTGGGCTATGCGGTCTTCTTCGGCAACACGCTGCTCCTGCCGCTGTGGCTGCAGACCCAGGTCGGCTACACCGCCACCTGGGCGGGGCTGGTGGCGGCGCCCACCGGCGTCATCGCCGTGCTGCTGACCCCGATGTCGGCCAAGCTGATGCAGAAGGTGGATGCCCGCATCATCGCCTCGGTGGCCTTCATCGCCTTCGGCGTCTCCTATCTGATGCGGGCGGGCTTCACCACCGACGCCGCCTTCATCGATTTCGTGCTGCCGCTGCTGGTGCAAGGCATCGCCATGGCGACCTTCTTCCTGGCGATGATCACCATCCTGCTCGATGGCGTCCCGCCCCAGCGCATTCCGCTGGCCTCGGGCCTTTCCAACTTCGCGCGCATCACCTCGGGCGGGTTCGCCGCCTCGCTGGTGACGACGATCTGGGACCGGCGCGAGGCGCTGCACCAGAGCCGCCTGGCCGACCATGCCACCGCCTTCTCGCCCGCCTTCCAGGCGGCATTGGCGAACCTGCACCGGCTGGGCCTGCCCGACCTGGCGGCCCATGGCGCGGTGACCCGCACCCTGACGGGGCAGGCCTATCTGCTGGCGGCGAACGACATCTTCTGGGTGTCGGGCTGGATCAGCCTGGCGCTGATCGGGATGGTCTGGCTGTGTCGGCGTGCCGTCTCCGGTGGCGGTGCCCCCGTGGCGGCGGATTAGAACCGCCCGCCGGTTTTTGTTACCCCCATCTGTCCGCGCCTGCCGGCGGACATCTTCCCCCGCCTATGGCTTCGCCATGCGGGGGAAGAAAGCCATGGTTTGGCGTCAACATCAGTGGCGCTTGGTGCATTAAACTCGCCCCCATGGGGTTTCTGATTCGCCACCTTCGCGAAATCGGCTTTGCCGTCTTCGCGCTTTGCGCCCTTGGCCTGAGCGGCGGCGCCGTGCTGGCCGGCATGCCGGTCTTCCTGGCGGCGCTGACACCGGGCCTGGAGGCCCAGGCCGAAGGCGCGCCGCACGGCGACGTGCTGCAGCTGGCGCTGCCCGGTTTCGAGCCCAGCCGCTATGCGCCGCAGGTGCTTTATCCGGTGGTGGCGCGCGCCATTCCCGACTGGCTGCGCCGCCCGCCGGCGGAAAACACCCTGCCGCTGGTCGCCATCTGCATTGACGATCTGGGCGAGGACATCGCCGCCACCGAAACCGCCCTGCGCCTGCCGCGCGCGGTGGCGCTGTCCTTCCTGCCCTACGCCGCCACCACGCCGGGCTTTGCGGCCCGGGCGCGGGAGGAGGGGCATGTCGTGCTGGCGCATGTGCCGATGCAGGCGATCGGGCCTTCCAATCCCGGCCCGATGGCGCTGGCGCTCGGCATGGCGGCGGACGAGATCCAGCGCCGTCTCGCCTGGTCGCTGGAGCGGGTACCCGGCGCGGTGGCGGTGAACAACCATGAAGGCAGCCGCTTCACGTCCGATATGGCGGCGCTGGCGCCGGTGATGGCGATGCTGAAGGCGCGTGGGCTGTTCTTCTTCGACTCCCGAACCTCGGGCGGCTCGAAGGGTGAAGCGGCGGCGCGCGCGGCAGGGGTGGACAGCATTGGCCGCGACATTTTCCTCGACGACGACCAGAGCGAGGCGGCGGTGCGCCATGAACTCGACGCGCTGGTCGCCGTGGCGAAGAAGCAGGGCGTTGCCGTCGCCATCGGCCATCCGCATGACGCGACGCTCAGGCTGCTGAAGGAATGGCTGGCACAGGATCACGGCGTCAGGCTGGTGACGCTGCCGGAAGCGATGCGGGCGAAGGCAACGCGCCAAACGGTGGCGCGCTACTGACCCTTCTTCGCCGCTGATGCAAACCGCACCGCTTCCTCGGCGGCGGCGAGTAGGGCCTTGGACTTGTTCACCGTCTCCTGATACTCGGCCTCGGGCACGCTGTCGGCCACGACGCCGCCGCCCGCCTGCACATACATCACGCCGTCCTTGATGAGCGCCGTGCGCAGCACGATGCAGGTGTCCATCGAGCCGTCGGCGGCGAAATAGCCGATCGCCCCGGCATAACAGAGGCCGCGCTTTTCCTTCTCGAACTCGTCGATGATCTCCATGGCGCGGATCTTGGGCGCGCCGGTCAGCGTGCCGGCGGGCAGGCCCGCCGCCAGCGCGTCCACCGCGTCCAGCCCCTCGCGCAATTCGCCCTCGACATTGGAGACGATGTGCATGACATGGCTGTAGCGCTCGATGAAGAAGCTGTCGGTCACCCTGACCGCGCCGGTCCTGGCCACCCGGCCCACATCGTTGCGGCCCAGGTCCACCAGCATCAGATGCTCGGCCCGCTCCTTGGGGTCGGCCAG